>DASTEB010000516.1:0-4128 GCA_035710025.1 Chloroflexia bacterium | reverse complement strand
TAACATGATGATGCAGAAGAGCATCCGCCGCCTGCCCGTGGTAGACCACGGCCGCCTGGTGGGCATCGTCACACTGGGCGACCTGCGCGAGGCGCGCCCCTCGCCCGCCACGAGCCTGAGCATTTACGAGCTGAACTACCTGCTCGCCAAGCTCACGGTGGGCCAGGTGATGACGCACAACCCCCTCACCGTCAGCCCCCACACGCCCATCCCCACGGCCGCCCGCATCATGCTGGAGCACAAGGTGAGCGGCCTGCCGGTCGTGGACGAGGACAAGCGCCCGGTCGGCATCATCACCGAGTCCGACATTTTCCGGATGCTGATCGACCAATGGGACTACTTCACCGGCCCGCACGCCGATCCCGGTCTGGTGGCTTCGGTGACGGGCGACGAGACGAACAAGTAGCCACTTCCTGCTTCAGCCCCGCGGCCGGGGTATAATCACATAGCACGATCCGCGCGGGTGGTCCTGTAGGGCCACCCTGTGGCATAAAGTAGCCCAGGCAAGCCCTAGGATGGCTAGCCCAATAGGGCCGCGGCTCGCGAAGGCGGGCTTGGGGAAACTGCAGTCGTACAGCATCCTTGTGTTGTGCCGCTGGGTTAGTGCGCCGGAGCCCGCCTTCGCGGGACGGGAAGAATATGGGCCTCATCCCAGGGCGCAAGCCCTGGGCTACTTTATGCCGCCCGCCTTCGCGGGCTGGCTTCGGGGACTGGTGGGCGGGCCGGCCTGCATCGAGCTTGCGTGCCGTTCGTGGCTCCTGTGCCCTGCCCTGATATAATGCCCCTACACGCGTTTGCGTGGCGGAAGGGATGAGGGGGCTACAGAAGGATGCAACTTACCGGCGAAGAGCTGGCGGGGGTACTTGCCCTGGTGGGCATGGTTATCGTGGTGGCCGCGCTGCTGTCGGGATTGATCGAGCGGTCCAACTTCCCGCAGGTGGCGGTGTTCCTGGGGTTGGGCGCGGTGCTCGGCCCGGCGGGGCTGGGCATGATCGACATCGGGCTTGACTCGCCCATGCTGCGCATCGTCGCCACGCTGAGCCTCGCGCTCGTGCTGTTCACCGACGCGGTCGGCCTGAACCTCACCGAGACCCGCCGCCACGCGAAACTCGCTTTCCTCGTGCTCGGCCCCGGCACGATGCTCACGGGCGTGATCGTCACGCTGATGGGTTGGTGGATGCTGGGCCTGCCGCTGGCAGCCGCCGCCATCGTGGGCGCAGCCCTCGTGTCGACTGACCCGGTGCTGCTGCGCGGCCTGCTCAAGTCCCGCGACCTGCCCGCCGCTGCCCGCCAGGCACTTCGCCTCGAGAGCGGGCTGAACGACGCCGTGCTCCTGCCCGTGGTGCTGGTCGCGCTGACCTTCCTGGGCGCGGGGGCTGAGGGCGCGTCGGGCAGCCCCGACTGGACGCGCCTGGTGATCGACCAGTTCCTGCTCGGGCCGGGCGCGGGCATCGCCGTGGCCCTGCTCGCGGTCGCCACTCTCGACCTCATACGGCGCAAGATAGGCGTGCGGCGCGACTACGAGTCGCTCTACTCGCTGGGCGTGGCGTTCGCCGCGTTCGCCGTGGCCGAGTCGGTACACGGCAGCGGCTTCCTCGCCGCCTTCGCCGCCGGGCTGACCATCTCGGCGCTCGACGTCGAGTTGTGTGACTGCTTCCTGGAGTACGGCGAGACCACGGCTGAGATGGCCCTGCTGTTCACCTTCGTGCTGTTCGGCGCGTCGCTCATCTGGGAAGGGCTGGCGATACTCACGCCCCTGACGCTGCTGTTCGCCCTGCTGGTGATCGTGGCACGGGTGGCGGCGTTCGTGCCGGCGCTTGCCTTCACGCGGCTGACGCGCAAAGAGAAGCTGTTAATATCGTGGTTCGGCCCGCGCGGCCTGAGCACGCTGCTGCTCGTGCTGCTCGCGGTGTTCGCCGACGCGCCGGGTGCCGAGACCATGTTCGCCATCTGCAGCCTGGTGGTGCTGGTGTCGGTCGTGCTGCACGGTGGCTCGATGATGTTCCTCGGCAGGATCAGCGGCCGCAAGGCCCGGCGCGCGGGCACCCCTCCACTGTCGCCGGGTGAGCCGCCCGCCGCACCCATCGCGCCAGCCGCGGTGGCTGTGGCCGAGCCGGAGGTGGAAGTAGCCCCTGTGCCCGACGGCAGGGCGCACGAGCACGAGGTGGCCGCGCCAACGCCCGTCGCGGAAGACGTGGAGGCGGACGGGGCACAGGCCACAGCCGAGCGTATGACCATCGCCGAGATGCGGATGCTGCAGGAGCGGGGCGAGCGCGTGATACTGGTGGATGCGCGCACCGAGCGCACATTCGGCAACAGCGACCGCGCGGCCGTGGGCGCCGTGCGCATCGACCCCAACGCCGGGATGGTGGCCGAGCAGGCGGCCGAGCAGGGCATACCGAAAGACGCCTGGCTGGCGATATTCTGTGCCTGACGGCACGAAGCCACGAGCGCCCGTGTGGCGCTCCAGCTAAGGTCGGCCGGGTGGGCGAAAGCGCGGGCGCTGGTAGGTGGCTGGGAGGCGGTGCAGGCATCGGGCCTGCCGCTCGTGTCGAAGGAGCAGATCTGACACGGTAACCGGCGCGTGTCGGGACCAACGCACACCTGAGTGCTGTATCACTTACCTGCCCGCGCCTCGTCCATCAGCCCGAACGCATCGATGATCGCTGCGCGCTGCAGGCGGTGGAGCGTATGCGCTACGTCTTCGGCTGAGCGAGGCCTGGGTTGCTCTAGCCACCACTGCACCAGAGCTAGCTGCGCCCTCGCCAGGTAGTTCGCCAGTACATCCAGCGGGACCGTGCTGTCCGCTTCGTCAAACGCGGTGCGCAGGTTCGATTCGATCTCCTGCGCGCTCCAATCGCGGATCCTGCGCAGGATATATGGGCCATCCTTGCCCCGGAAAATGGGATGCAGCCGCGCCCAGGCTTCCTGCAGGTGCCGGTATGCCGCTATCAACCCGGGCGGTGCCGAGGGCGCCAGCAACTGCTCGCGGGTCAGAGGATGGGGGTAGAGCGGCCCGAAGTCGAACTGCTTAACGACGGTTTCGTGGCAGCTTGTGAACAGCTCGTCTTTGCTGCCGTAGTGCAGATAGAAGGTGGTCCGCCCGACGTTTGCACGGTCCACGATGTCCTGGACTGTGATCGCGTCGTACCCGCGCTCGCCGATCAGATCGATCAGCGCCTTTTGCAGCAGTTCGCGCGTGCGCTGCACCCGGCGGTCAGTCTTTGCCATTGTACATCCTCCCCAGAAGGATAACCTGACTCGCCGCGCGTGGGAAGGGCGCCGAGCGTGGAGTTCCTGAACGTTTCGCTCGAGATGTTCATATACGAACAGATGCGGCGGCTTGATTATTGACCGCGCCCGAAAAGGGCTGTAGCCTGCGAAAGTGACGCCCACAACCACACCAGGAGGTACCAACAATGTCACAATCGCAAGCCGCACCCGACCGCGAATCACGCCCTGCCACGCCGCGCTGGGTGAAGGTGTCCGCGATCATAGTCGTCGTGCTGATCGTGCTGTACGGCGCCCTGCACCTCACCGGCAACAGCCTTGGCGGCCCCGATAGCCACACACCATCCACAGAATACAGGACGCAACATCCATGAGGATGAGACCGAACGTCCGCAAGCTCGCGCTCACCGCGCACGTCACCACATCGGTTGGTTGGCTCGGCTCGGTCGCTGCCTTCCTGGCGCTGACCGTCGCCGGGCTGACAGGGCAGGATGCACAGGTAGTGCGCGGCGTCTATATAGCGGCGGACCTCACTACCGGATTGGTTATCGTGCCACTCGCTTTTGCGTCGCTGCTGACCGGGCTTATCCAGTCGCTGGGCACCGAGTGGGGCCTGATCCGGCACTACTGGGTGCTGGCGAAACTCGCTATAACGGTCCTTTCCACTCTCATCCTGCTGATGCATACGCAGCCGATTGGCATCCTGGCGCAACTGGCAAGAGTGTCGACCTTGGATAGTGCCCTTATCGGCGAACTGCAGATCCAGTTGGTAGCCGACTCGGCGGCTGCCGTGGTTGCGCTGCTGATCGCCACGGGGCTCTCGGTGTATAAGCCCAGGGGCCTGACGCCATACGGTTGGCGCCAACAGCGCCGGCAGGCCGCACCTCGTGTGGTGGC
>DASTEB010000515.1:0-9271 GCA_035710025.1 Chloroflexia bacterium | reverse complement strand
GACGACGTATTGGCTGCGCTGTCCGAGCGTGAAGATGCTCCACGGTCTGGGGGAGCGTCGAGCGCGCCATCACGCGTATCCTGGACGGTCACGCCCGCTATTGCCTCGGAGCTTGAGGCGGAGACGGGATTGCGTCCTATCACGGACGAGCCGATGAGCAAGCACGACTCACTGCGGGTGGGCGGTCCGGCGGCCTTGTTCGTTGCGGCGGACACGGTGAAGCAGCTGGTGGACGTTGTGCTGTTCGCCCGGCGGCGCGGGGTACCGCATGTCGTGCTGGGCAACGGCACGAACGTGCTTGTTGGCGACTACGGGATCGACGGGCTGGTGATCCACAACCGCACCCGCGACATATCCCAAAAGGTACGGGACGACGGCAACAGCGTCTGGACGGTGGCCTCGGGCGTGCTGTTCAGCCGCCTGGCCCGAATTACCTGCGAGCAGGGCTGGACCGGGCTTGAGTGGTCCAACAGTGTGCCGGGCAGCGTGGGCGGCGGGGTGATCAGCAACGCGGGCGCGCACGGCAAGGAGATAAAGGACGACCTCCTTTCCATCGAGGTGCTCACGCTGGAGGGCGAGGTCGAGCGCTGGCCAACAGATCGGCTCGGGCTGGCCTACCGCACCAGCATCTTCAAGGCGCACGGGCACCGCGAACTGGCTCCCACCGAAGTCGTGCTGACCGCCGAGCTACTCCTGCGTCCCGACACCGACCGCTCGTGCGAGGCGCGAATGCGGACGTACCTTGAGGAGCGGCAGGCAAAGCAGCCCCAGGGCAAAAGTGCAGGCTCGACCTTCAAGAACCCGCCAGGCTACTCGGCGGGCTGGTTGGTCGAGCAGGTGGGCCTGAAGGGGCAGACGCACGGCCGGGCGCAGTTCTCGCCCAAGCACGCCAACTTCATGATGAACCTGGGCGGCGCGACGGCAGCCGACGTGCTGGCCCTGATGGACGAGGCCAAACGGCGCGTGAAGGAGCGGTTCGGCGTCGAGCTTGAGCCGGAGATAGAGTTCCTGGGCGAGAGTTAGCCGCGGCCGGACGTGTGGAAATGCCCGCCGTCCCCGGTGTTGTGGTATCCTCGTATGGCCCGGGCGGCAGCTTTCGGCGAGTGGGGTGGAGGAGTACGGTTTGGGCAGGAAGATCAGGGTAGGGGTCCTTTTCGGCGGGCAGTCTAGCGAACACGAGGTGTCGCTGGCATCGGCCCGCAGCGTCATGGCTGCCATGGACCCCGACAAGTACGAGGTCGTGCCCATCGGCATCACCAAGGCAGGCGCTTGGCTCACGAGCGGCGACCCGATGGCTCAATTGCGCGCGGGAGCGGTCGACTCGACCTCCACGGCCCTGCTCGCACCCGATCTCTCCGGGCAGGGGCATGCAGCGATCGTGCAGATCAACCCCGGCGAATCGGGCGCATTCTCAGCCACAGGTGGGCGCGCCCTCGACGTGATATTCCCGGTGCTGCACGGCCCCTACGGCGAGGACGGCACGGTGCAGGGGATGCTCGAGCTTGCGAGCATACCATATGTCGGCGCGGGTGTGCTCGGATCGGCGGTGGGCATGGACAAGGGCGTGATGAAAGACGTGTTCCGGGCGTCGGGGCTTCCGGTCGCGCCGTACGTGGTCGCCCTGCGCCACCGCTGGGAGCGCGAGCCTCAGACGGTGCAGGCCGAAGTTGAGAAGGCGCTCGGCTACCCGATGTTCGCCAAGCCGTCCAATATGGGCTCGTCGGTTGGCGTGAGCAAGATCCACGGACCTGAGGAGTTCGCCGCGGCGATGGATACGGCCGCCAGATACGACAGGCGCATCGTGATCGAGAAGGGGCTGGACGCACGCGAGATGGAGTGCGCCGTGCTGGGCAACGACCGGCCCGAGGCCTCGGTGGTGGGCGAGATCGTGCCGGGCAACGAGTTCTACGACTACCGTGCCAAGTACGTGGACGACAACTCCGACCTGATCATTCCCGCCGAGATACCCAAGCGGGTTTCGGAGGAGATCAGGCGGATATCGGTCGAGGCATTCCGCGCGGTGGACGCGGCGGGCATGGCCCGGGTGGACTTCTTCGTGGAGCGCGACCTTTCGGCCGTGTGGTTGAACGAACTGAACACCATCCCCGGCTTCACGCGCATCTCCATGTACCCCAAGCTGTGGCAGGCGTCGGGCGTGTCATACCCGGAGCTGATAGACCGGCTGATCGAGCTTGCGCTTGAGCGGCACGAGGACCGCCGCCGCAACAGGCAGGCGCTTGACGAGGTAGGGAGCGACCTCAACGTATGAGCGAAGGACGAGCACAGGCCGAGATCAAAGGCCCGCGCCTGCTCTTGCCCGATGAGGGGCAAGCGCACGGCCACCGCAGGAGGGGAGGCGCGGCGGAAAAGCAGGGCTGGCGTCTACTCAGTGAGGACATCAAGCGCGGGCGCCTGTTCGCGCTGGTCGGCCTCGTGTTCATGCTGGCCGCCGCGGTGTCGTTCGCCACATCGCCCGAGTACATCGTGCAGTCGGTAACAGTCGAGGGGAGCGAGGTGCTCAGCCTGGAGCAGGCCAACGAGATCGCGGGCGTGGCCGGACGCAACATCTTTACGATCGACCCGGTCGAGGTGCGCTCGCGCCTGGCCGATGAGGCAGCCCTGCTCAAGGGCGTGACGGTTGAAACGCGCCTGCCGAACGAGGTTATCATTCGGGTGCTCGAGCGCAAGCCCGCTGTCGTGTGGGTGATCGGGGACGGCACGCCCATGCTCGCCAGCGATGACAACGTCGTGGTGGGCCATGCCAGCACGCTGGATGGCTTCGTGACCATCTTCGACCGCGGCCCCATGACCGACACGTTTACTGTCGGCCAGCCGATGCCGGTACACAAGGCCGACGCCACGGAGACCGCTCAGCAGATCTACATGATGCTGCCCGCCGCGACCGGCGTGGGTCTGCGCCAGCTTGAGTGGGCGCCCGACAACGGCGTGACCGCGATCACCGCCGAGGGACAGCGTATCGAGTTCGGCACGGGCGACGAGATGGAGCGCAAGATCAAGATCGTGCAGTCGGTGGTGCAGGACTCTGTGCGGTCCGGCAAGACGTGGTCGGTGCTCGACGTGCGGTCGGTGGACCGGCCCAGCATCAAGCGGTAAGGCTATGGCGTCGAACGTAGAGAGCGGGGATACCGGCACCGCCCCGACCCCTGCCGGGCAACAGCAGGCCGGTGCGAGGTCGGGCGGCGGGCCGCTGGGCCTGTGGATCCCGGTGCTGTTCCTCGTGGCGGGGCTGATCATCGGCCTCCAGTTCAACCTGACCATCCCCGAGACGCTGGCCCGGTATACCGCCGTGGCCATCCTCGCCGCACTCGACTCGGTGTTCGGGGCGATCCGCGCCGAGCTTGACGACAGCTACTCCAACCGCATCTTCGTCACGGGCTTCGTGACCAACGTCGTGCTGGCGGCGGGCCTGACCTTCCTGGGTGACCGGCTGGGGGTTGACCTGTCGCTCGCGGCGGTTGTGGCCTTTGGCGTGCGCATCTTCCAGAATGCGGCCCGCATCCGGCGCCACTTCGTGGAGAGTGGGACTCAGCGGGCAGAGGGTGGGCGTACCGAATAGAGGCGCGGCACCACCAGGGCGCAAATGGAAGCCCCCGGTACGCATCGGGTGCGTGCCGGGGGCTTCGTGCAGGGAAGGAAGGTTGTCGTCTAGTCGATGCTGAACATGGGCGGGGGCGGGTCGGAGAGAACGCTGTCGGGGTAGAGGCCCACCTTGTACGCTGTCCGAATGCCCGCGGCAACGTCGATTGTCTCGGTCGTGCCCCTGTAGTCCTGGGCGCGGATCTCGACCACGTAGCTGGTGGCGCGAAGCTCAAGCTCGATCAGGCCGTCGGCGCCGGACTGTCCCTTGGCCACGGTGACGACAGAGTTCGGGGTGCGGAAGTACGCGATGGCGCCGTTGATTGGCTTGCCGGTGGTCAGGTCTACCACGAGGAGGCTCACCTTGCCGGTAGCGGGCGGGTTCTTGACCCGGTTGGCTGCGGCGTGCGATGCCGAGGGGAAGGCCGCCGCCGCGATAACAGCGACGAGGGTGAAGAGGGCGAAAGCCTGCGCGAACCTGGCGATACGATTGCGGGAAGTCATTGACAATAGGTCCTTTCTATACGTGAGGTGTGTTTGATACTCTCTGGGTGCTTTGTGTGTTGGTTCTAAGCTCCTCTGGTTCCCTGCTGCCCGATCTGTATCGGACAGGGCCATCATAGCGCCTGTCACCTGTAGGATCCCTGAAAAGCCGGGCAAGGCGACAGAAGAAAGCCTTAAGAAAACTCGACCAGAGGTGGGACGTCGGGCCAGTAAAAACATGCGTTCCACGGCACGCATGGATATTGGCGATTGTTATGAGCTGTCTGGACCAGTTATAAGCAGACGTTACCGAAGTGTTATCCACAAACCGTGGAAAAGCGCGCTATAATAGGCAGAACCGGAGTAAGATGGACTCCCCAATCATGCTCTAGGAGGACCTGGGGAGCGGGCGGAGGACTTGGCTCCGGTAAGCGAATCCCAGAACGCGTATGCCCAATGACGACAGGATAATCGTGGGTATCGATGTCGGCACGCACAAGGTGTGCACTATCGTTGCCGAAGTGGACCCCGGGTCCGGCAGCCGCCTGAATGTGCTTGGGGCGGGGGCCGTAGCCTCGGAGGGCGTTTCCAAGGGCATGATCTCCGACATCGTCAAGGCCAGCGGCGCTATCGCACATTCACTGGAAGCAGCGGAGAGACAGTCGGGTTGCCGCATCCTGTCGGCCTATGTATCGATCTCGGGCAATCACGTCGCGTCGCTGAACAGCCGCGGTCTGGTGGCAGTGTCGCACCCGGACCGGATTATCGGCTCAGAAGACGTAGAGCGCGCCATCGAAGCTGCGCGGGCCATGGCCATACCGGCGGGCCGCGACGTGTTGCACGTCATACCGCGAACCTATACCGTTGACGGGCAAGAAGGCATACGCAATCCGGTTGGGTTTTCAGGTTTCCGGCTGGACGTCGAGACGCACGTTGTGACCGGGGCGACGAATATTCGCGAGAACCTCGTGCGCTGCGTACAGAAGGCCGACGTAGAGGTAGACGACCTGGTCCTGTCTCCACTTGCCTCCGGCGAGGCGGTGCTCACCGAGCAAGAGAAGACGATGGGCGTCGTGCACGTGGATATCGGGCACGGGACCACGGACATCGCCATCTACGTGGAGGGGTCGGTCTGGCACACGCGGGTCATCCCGGTAGGAGGCTGGCAACTTACCAACGACCTGGTGATCGTGTTCAACATCCCGTACGAGGAGGCGGAGGCTCTGAAGCTGCAGTACGGCCGCGCGGTCGTACCGGGCAGCATCCCGCACAGGCGGACCACCGCGCAACCTGTCAACGGCAAGTCGCACCCTGCCGGGGGGCAGGCGGCGTTTGCCGCGGCAGGCAGAGCGGGGGCCGACGCATACAATCTGGTTGCGACGCAGGTTGATACCGACGACGCGCTGCCGGGCGTCGAGCAGGAGTCAGACGACGAGCTGCTCGAAGCTCAGACTTTCGAGGGGTCGGTCCGGCAGATTGGGCGCTCGGAGCTGAACGAGGTGATGGCCGCCAGACTGGAGCAGCTTCTCGGTCTGGTGGCAGATGAAGTCAGGCGCAGCGGCTACGAGGGGCTGCTGCCCGCGGGCGTGGTGATCACCGGCGGCGTAGCGCAGATGCCAGGGCTTGAACAGGTTGCCCAGCACAAACTTAGGATGCCTGTACGTACGGGCCGGCCGAAAAAGATAGGTGGCCTCGTGGAGGCATTCGACAGCCCGGCTTACGCCACCAGCGTGGGCCTGATCCTCTGGGGCATGAAGCAAGGAAGCACACCGCAACCCGGCCTTTCGAGGGCCGAACTACGGCGGTCCACGGCGCAAGATCAGCAGCCTGCGTTCTGGGCCAAATGGCTAAATCGCTTTTTACCTCAAGGCTAACCCGCGGCCGCGAGTAGGCCTGGTCGAATTACAGACCACTTTTCAGAATCGGCGCAGTTCGGCTTGCAGAGGTCGGACTGATGTAGTATCATCAGTCCTTGCCCCCTCCTTTTCTGGGGGAGGTCAGGGCATTACCTCAACTCCAACTTCAACACGTCACCTGCCAGCCGGAACACAGCGCCGGCAACCGCAGTTATACTCTCTTCTTCCAGGGTCGAGCAGCAGAACAATTGAAAACTGGGGGTTAAGGAGGAGAACGAGATGTTCCCACCAATCGGCGGTAGCTCCAAAGGACCGGTGTCGATGTACGGCCATGGTCGGGATAAGGAATTGCCATCGGAGAACTTCGCGCAGATAAAGGTGATAGGGGTCGGCGGCGGAGGCTCCAACGCCGTCAACAGGATGATTCAGGCGGGCGTCAAGGGCGTTGACTTCATCGCGGTCAATACCGACGCTCAGGCGCTGCTCCACTCGGAAGCGCCCACCCGCATTCGTATCGGCGATAAGCTGACCAAGGGCCTCGGGTCCGGGGGCAACCCCGACGTCGGGCGCCGTGCGGCAGACGAGAGCGGCGAAGAGCTGTTCGAGGTGCTGAAGGGCGCCGACATGGTGTTCATTACCGCCGGCATGGGCGGGGGCACCGGTACGGGCGCATCGCCCGTGGTTGCGCAGATCTCGCGCGAGATCGGCGCGCTCACGGTAGGCGTGGTGACCAAGCCGTTCACCTTCGAGGGCACGCGCCGCCGGCTGTCGGCCGAGGAGGGCATCAGCAGTCTGCGCGAGCAGGTCGATACGCTGATCACTATTCCAAACGACCGCCTGCTGCAGATCGCCGACAAGAAGACTACCCTGCACGAAGCCTTCCGCATCGCGGACGACGTGCTGCGGCAGGGTATCCAGGGAATCTCGGACCTCATCACCGAGCCTGGCCTGATCAACCTCGACTTCGCCGACGTGAAGAGCATCATGCAGGTGGCAGGCTCCGCGCTCATGGCTATCGGCCGCGGCACGGGCGACAACCGCTGCATCGACGCTGCGCGGCAGGCTATCGAGTCTCCGCTGCTCGAGATCAGCATCGAGGGGGCGAAGGGCGTGCTGTTCAACGTGACGGGCGGCCCCGACCTGGGTATGCTCGAGGTACACGAGGCGGCATCTGTGATCCAGCAGGCAGCCGATCCCGAGGCCAACATCATCTTCGGCGCCGTTATCGACCCCGAGATGGGCAGCGACGTCAAGATCACGCTCATCGCCACCGGGTTCGACTCGGTTCGCCGCCCGGTCGAGATGCGCCACGGTTACGCTCAGCGCGAGTCGGGCGTTTACGCGCCCAACTACGCTCCCGACGCTCGCCCGCACTCCAACGGCCCGATGAGCGCGCCGGTGGAGTACCCGGATGGGCACGCCACCCCACCGTCCCCCGCCACGCGTGCAGTTGAGCAGCCGCATAGCGTTCCTACCCCGATGATTACGCGCTCGCAGCCCGCGGCCCAGCCTCAGCGCCAGGTGCCCGCGGGCCAGAACGACGAGCTTGACATCCCGCCGTTCCTCTACCCCAAGTTCAAGAACCGCTAATCACCTTCTTAGCCAAATGCGAAAGGTCCGGCCGAGTGGCCGGACCTTTCCTGTTGTGCTGCGGCTTTGTACCCAGCGCTACTGGAACGTCACCACGCCCTTCACCTTGCGGTGGTAGTGGCGGCGCGCCTTGGCCGTGTTGCCGCAGTCGCTCATCGAGCACCAGCGGCGGCTGCGGTTCTTGCTCAGGTCGAGGAAGAGCCAGCCGCACGTGTCGTTCTGGCAAGAGCGCACGCGCTCCAGCTTGTGCGACACGAGCAGGTCGGCCGCCGACTTGGCGATCGGCCACAGCACGCTCTCAAGCTCGGCGCCGGGGTTGTGCCAGCTCCAGGCGAAGCCCTCGCCGGCGTGTTCGAGGCGCGCGTGCGGCATCGCGGCTGCAAGCTCCGCGTTCAGGTGCTCGAGCGCCGAGGGGTCGGGCCTGCGCTCGGCCGCAACGTCGGTGAATACGCGAAAGATCGCCGCTCGCAGGGCGCGCCCGCGCTCCAGCACTTCCTTCGCCTTACCCGGCCTGCGTGACGCGCCGGACAGCAGCCGCCTGGCGGCCGCCTCGTCGAGCAATTCGTGCTTCTGCCCCCACGCCACAAGATCTTCGTACCGCTCGAATCTCTCCTCGCTCAGCGCACCCGTTGGAAGCCCGCTGACTGTGTTCACGAAGTCGAGCGCGGGCCAGCCCCCGACCTCCGAAAACTCCTTCTCATGTACATGCTCTATGTAGTGCGTTGTACCCATATTTTTATCCGCCTTTTGTGCCTGTTTTGCCGCTTTATCTCATACTATGGTTGTAGCAAATATCGGTCTAATTAACCACCTAAGAATGGTTGACAGGTTAGAATATGTGTGATACAATCTAACCATCTAAACTGATTATAGATGGTTATGAATAGAATGTCAAGAGCAGTCAGAGGATTGAGCGGAAGTGTTGGAAAGGAGAGCTTGATGGACTGGTATTTGAGCGAGTTCGAGGCAGGCAGGCGGCACAGTGAGTTGCTGGAAGAGGCGAGTGTCAACCGCCTGCTGAACCCCCGAACCCCGGGCACCGGCGGGCGCCGGTCTCGGAACAGGGCGATGTACTGGCTCGGCTCGCGGTTGGTGGAGTCGGGACGCAGGCTGCAGACGCAGTACAAGTAGAGGACTTACAGTCAGAGGACGCACAAGTAGAGGACGTACAGGCGGCGGGCGGGCCAAAATCACCCGCCCGCCGGGAGGAACAAGGAGATGGAGTTGCTGATCGTACTTATAGCGTTGGTATTGTTCGCGGCAGCGGCGCAGGTTTGGGGAGCCGACACCAGGCTCGGGCTGAACGATCCTGAATGGGATCGCCGCAAGATCTGGGACGTGCGGAACCAGGAGATGCTGAGGCACTAGTCGATAGCCATGCGGCAGAGGTCCCGGGGAGCGGGCCGGAAACCGTGGAGATCCGGTCTGCTCCCAAATTCCGCTGTGTGGGGCTGGGTCGGGAAGCTAATGCTTATGCTTCCCGGCCCTTTTTCCTGCCCGGGGCGCGGCGGCTGAGCGTAGTCCGCGGGCGTATGAACCTTTTGGCGGCTTGGGTATAATAATAGGGTGCGGGCAAAACCGCACGCTTCTCGCGGACGTATGCTTGCAGGAGAGGTTGTCATCACGTAATGGTGTTCGCCACGTCAGGTCTGAAGGTTCAGGTTGCAAACGATTTCGAGGCCGCGCTCTCGGAGGGCGGCTCGGGGATCGTTACTCCGGCCGAGTGGGACGCGCTGCTCGAGCGG
>DASTEB010000514.1:0-3574 GCA_035710025.1 Chloroflexia bacterium | reverse complement strand
TAGTACTCGGCGTGCTTGCGTGTGATGTCGGGGGTCTCGCCGCTCTCGGCCAATCGCTCCAACGCGTACTCGCGGATCGTCTCCAACATGTAGAAGCGCAGCTCGCCGTCGGCCTCCTCACGCCGTTTTACCAGGCTCTTGTCAATCAGCGACGTGATGCAGTCGAGGAAGTCGCTCGCCATGCCGCCGATAGGCCCGGCGACGTGCTCCACAGCGTGCAGGCTCGCCCCGCCCGCGAACACGCCCATGCGGGCGAACAGCACCTTCTCTTCCACTTCCAGCCCCTCGTAGCTCCAGTCGATTGCCGAGCGAAGGGTCTGCTGGCGGGTGGGTAGGTCGGCCGCACCGCCCGTGAGCACCTGCAAGCGCTGGCTGAGGCGGGCCAGCAGAGCGTTGACGGAGAGTATCTTGACACGGGCGGCCGCAAGCTCGATGGCGAGCGGGATACCGTCTACCTGGCGGCAGATGTCGGCCACGACGGGTGCATTCTGGTCGTTCAGGCGGAAGTCGGGCCGGGCGAGGCGGGCCTGCTGCACGAAGAGCTGCACGGCCTCGTACTGCGACATCCCGGCCGCGTCGTGTCCCGCGCCCCTGGGCGGCAGCGACAGCGGGGGCACGGCATACTCGCGCTCGTTCTGCACGTGCAGCGGCTCGCGGCTGCTGACCAGCACCTTGATGTTACGGGCATCGGCGCAGATGTCGGCCACGATAGGCCCGGCCTGCACGACCTGCTCGAAGTTGTCGAGCACGAGCAGTATGCGCCTGGCGTGGAGGAAGCTGCGCAGGCCGGCGGCGATGGGCTGGTTGGGAAGCTCCTTGAGGCCGAGCGCCTGGGCGATGGCCGGGGCGACCAGCGCGGGGTCGCTCACCGAGGCAAGCTCGACGAAGTACACTCCGTCGGCGAACTGGCCCAGCATGCGCTCGGCCACCTGCAGGCTCAGGCGCGTCTTGCCGATACCGGCGGGGCCGGTGAGGGTGAGCAGGCGGGTGTCGCGCCGCGAGATAAGGGCGCACACTTCGGCCACCTCTTCTTCGCGGCCGATGAACGGCGTGCGCTGGGCGGGGAGGTTGTGCGGCCCGGCGAACCCGGGGCGGCCCGCCCGCATGGCGCCGGCGAAGGTGAAGATGGGGGTGTACTCGGCGCCCGCCGCCGCCCGGGCGAACTGGAGGAATGCGCCGCGCTCTTCGACGGGCACCGACAACTGCTCGGCCAGCAGCTCGGCTATCTGGAGCGAGGGCTTGCGCGCCCCGTCCTCGATCTTGCGGATCGTCTCCCACGAGCAGCCGACCCGGTCGGCCAGAGACTCGCGGGTGAGATCGAGCGCTTTGCGCCTCTGCTTAAGCCACTGCCCGAAGCTTAGGTGACTGTCCATGGTCGGTGGGGTGTAGGCGCGCCTCTGTCCGGTTGGTGGTGAACTGCATCTACACGAGGAAGCAAGCCCTCAGATAGCGGCTCCACACGGGAGTAGAGCAAGGGAAACGAGACGTCCTACGTCCTGTAGCGAGTATCAGGCGAACGAGGCAGGCAGGACAATGGTCCCCTGCTCATCTGCCGCCGGTGCGCTCTTCTCCGTCCTTAAGTTCTCCGTCCTTAAGTAGGCGCGCTGTCGTAACGGCCACGAAGTGAGTAGTTTTGTGACATTTTGTGACACTTCGTGTGCCACCTATTATAAGCAATCCTGCTACATAATGAAACCGGATACGAGAGGGAGCACATAACCCCACCGGCGAGCCATCGCCGAGGGCACCCGAAAGGAGCGATATAGGTCATGATTGATACTTCTATTCGTGTTCTGGTCGCTGACGGCAACGAGCTTTTCTGCCTGGGGCTTTCCTGCCTCCTCGAGCGCGAGTCCGACATCGAGGTCGTGGGCGTGGCATCCACGGTGACCGAGACCCTGCTCAAGATCGCCCAGCAGAAGCCCGACGTCCTCCTCGTCGAGAGCCGCATGCGCGAGAGCAACGGCCTCCCCGCCGTGCTGCAGGCGATGTCGCGGTACGCCGAGACGCGGGTGGCCGTGATCACCGCGTCGGACACCGACAGCGACCTGCAAGCGGCTCTGCGGCTGGGGGTCCACGGTTACATCCTGAAGGACAGCAGCCTGGACGAAGTGGTGCAGGCGGTGCGGGCCATCGCCCGCGGCGAGGTCTACTACTCGAAGGCAGTGTACGGGCGGGTGCGCGACCTCTCGCCGGTGGTACACCGGGCGTCCAACGGGCGCACGCTGTCGCCCGACAGGGGCATCTTCTCGCTGAGCGACCGCGAGAGGAGCGTGCTGCGGCTGGTGGCGGCGGGCGCCACGAACCAGGAGATCGGCGATGCGCTCGGCATCGCGACCAACACTGTGAAGGTACACTTGCGCGCCATCCTGGATAAGCTCAACGTGCGCAACCGCCAGCAGGCGGCGGCCTACGCGGTGCAGGAGGGGTTGGTCGGCAGGATGTTCCCCACGCGCGAAGAGCCGTACCACGAGTACGCGGGTGCCGGCCTGTACGGGTACGGCATGCAGGGATACTCCATTTACTGACGACGCGCCGTCCGGGCGGGCCGGGCGGCGCGACTGAGAAGGAATAAACCTCACACGGGGCGGTCCGAAAGGACCGCTTTTTGTGCGCGTGGTTGTACGGAAGAGCGCGTTAGTCTCGCGGGGCGGGGCCGCCGGGCTTCCAGTCGCGGCGGATGGTGTCGCGAATGGACTGGTAGCTCTTGCCCTCGGCGAGCGCATCCTCGATGGCAGGGGCGAACACGGTGTTGTAGAACTGCAGACCCATGCGCTTGACTATCTCTTTGTCGAACATCTCGTCGGTCTGGTCCTCGCCGCCCAGGTCGTGCCACTTCTTGCGGGGCTTTTTGGGTTCTTCGTCCTCGCGCTCCTCGGCGCCCTTCTCGCCCTCTTTCTTTCGCGGTGGCGGTGGAGGCCCACCGCCGTAGCGCCGCGAAGCGACCACCTTGGCCACCCACAGCCCGTAGCCCGCCGCCTCGTCCTCGGCCATGCCGTCCTGCAGCGCCTTCTGCCGGGTGTACTCGGCGAACACGTCGAACCTGCGTACCGGGGCCTTCGGGTTGATGTCTGCCATCGCTGTACTCCTGTGCGTGTTGCTGCCCTCTGGCGCTTGCAACAATCGTTCCATGGTGCTTAGCCACGAAGGACACGAAGAGGCACGAAGATCACGAAGGTTTTATTGTGAAACACAAAGACGCGAAGACGCAAAGACGCGAAGTTTCTGAAGGTTCGCGCTGTCGCAATGTGAGCACCGATACCAAACCCCAATAATCTTCGTGCCCTTCGTGATCTTCGTGGCTAAGCACCCACGCTCAAGAGGTCGAGTCTTCCGGGGTGTTGCCCCAGACTTCGACGTGGTGGTCGTGGCGGTCGCCGGACCAGAGGAGGGTGGTGCAGGTGCGGCGCAGGAGGTTCTTCCAGATCTGGCCGTTGGCGAAGGCTTCTTCGTCGGGGCTGAACAGGGTGAAGACGCTGCGCGAGGCCACCAGCACCATCTTCTGCTTGGCCCGGCTGATGGCTACGGTCAGGCGGCGCGGGTCGTACAGGAAGCCGCTGGAGGCGAGCAGGTA
>DASTEB010000513.1:0-5735 GCA_035710025.1 Chloroflexia bacterium | reverse complement strand
ATGTTGCGCGCCGGGCGCAGCCTGCGGATACCCAGCATCGCCGAGGACCCTCGCCGAGTAGGCTTCCCGCCCAACCACCCCATGATGATCAGGCTGCTGGGTGTTCCGATCTTTGCCCGGGGCAAGCTGGTCGGAACGCTGTACCTGACCGATAGGCTGGACGACAACGAATTCACCGAAGAAGATGAGTGGTTGGTTCAGTTACTTGCCACGCACGCTGCGACAGCGATCACTAACGCCCAACTGCACGCCGAGAACGTGTCTGCTTTGAAAGGCATGGTGCGCGAGCGAGCGCGCACACAGGCACTGCTGCAGGTCTCTCAGGCAATCACGCGTTCGGTACACCTTGACGAGGTTATACCGCAGATACTTCAGAGTGCCGTTGACCTGCTTGAAGTCGAGGCGGCGGCGGTCTTCCTGGTTGAGGAGGAGCCGGACCGCGAGCCCGAAGGCGCGCCAAAAGTGATCGCCGCGCGGTACTCGGTCGGCCTGGAGTACATGGAGGGGCGCACTATTGTCCTGCCCGTCGCGACAAGTTACGCGGGGCGGGCGTTCAGCACGGGGGTTACGCAGGTCGTCCAGGACGTTTCCTCTGAAACTGCGGTCGTCACTGCGCGGCTAACGGGCGACCGAGCACCCAGCTCAATGGTGGTCGTGCCGCTGGCAGTGCCGGAGCGCAATTTCGGTGCCCTGAGCGTCTACTCCGACCGCAAGAATGCTTTCACCGGCGAGACGATAGAGCTGGTCGAGGCGTTCGGCGCGCAGGCCAGCGTTGCCCTGGGCAATGCTATGCTTTACCGGGAAGCCGAGGTCGGTCGCCGGGCAGCTGAACTGGAGGGGGCGCGCCTGCGCGAGCTGGAGCACATGAAGGACGAGTTCCTTTCGACCGCCGCCCACGAACTGAGGACGCCCCTAACGACCGTGCGCATGTCGGCGGGCCTCGCGATGGAGCAGATTGACGCGATGGTTGCTCGCGGAGACGCGGACCAGCGCCTGTCAAACCTGGTTGGCCTAGTTGTCGAGGGCAGCGAGCGCCTGCAGGCCCTTGTCAACGATCTGCTGGATCTGACCCGCCTTGAGCAGGGGCGGGCCGCGATCGTGATGGAGGAGATTGACCTGCGATCCGTCGCCCGAGCCGCCATCGAGGCTACCTCGCCCCTGTTCCAGAGCAAGGCCCAGCGCCTGTCCGCCCACCTGCCCGAGGTCTATTGCGGCGTTATGGGCGACTCGCAGCGGCTAGAGCAGGTGGTGATAAACCTTCTGTCAAACGCCCACAAGTATTCGCCGCCCGGCAGTCTCGTTGAAGTTCGGGTTGTGCGCGCGGGGAGTGAGTGCCTGCTGTCGGTGAGGGACAACGGGCCGGGCGTGCCCGAAGACGAGCGCGAGGCTATCTTCGAACGGTTCTATCGGAGCAGCCTGCACCGGAACGACCGCACGGCAAGCACCGGGCTTGGCCTCCCGATTGCGCGCACGGTGGCGGAGCTGCACAAAGGAAGTGTCTGGGTCGAGCCGGCGCCGGGCGGCGGCGCGCTGTTCTGGCTGGCTCTGCCGCTGGCTACGCAGTTCGACCCCGACAACCCTCCGGTGGCTTGACTACCGCAAAAGGCGCTTCGCGACGGCGATTGTAAGCCCGGCTACGGCGGCCGCGGCGACCGGGTGCGTCGAGACCCAGAACTGCAGGCTCCGGTTCTGAGCACGCTCGACAAACGGACCTGCCACGCCGCGATCTTCCCGAACGGGATCCCACAGGTTATGCGGCCGCCACGGGTCATCGGGCTCGGCGGTCTGCTGCGCATCGTATCCTGTCCTCGACAGCCGCCAATCAGCGATGCCCGGAGCTATCTTGTCACCGTAGATTGCCACGAGGGTAGATAGCCCTACACTTACCTCGCGCCTGTCGTGCTCCGCAGCCCACACGATGGCGCGTGCCGCGACTTCCGGAGCGTAGATTGGAGGCACGGGCTGCGCTTTGTTGGGCAGGCGGCTCTTCACCCATGTGAACTGCGGCGTGTTCAGGGCCGGGAGCTGCACCATCGTCACTCGGACGTTCGAACCGTCGTGCAGCAGCTCGGTGCGGAGGGAATCGTGAAAGCCCTGAACGGCATGCTTCGCGGCGCAGTACGCAGCCTGCAGCGGAATACCGCGATAAGCCAGGGCCGAACCGACCTGGACGATCACACCGCGATCCCGCGGCAGCATCCGCTTCAGCGCAGCAAGCGTCCCGTAGACATATCCCAGATAGGTCACCTCGGTAACACGCTTGAACTCGGCAGGCTCCATCAGCTTAACCGGGGAGAAGACCGAGACCATTGCGTTATTCACCCAAACGTCGATGGGGCCAAGCTCGGCCTCGACGCGAGCCGCGGCCTGTTCCAGCGCCTCGTGATCCGCGACGTCGGTCGGCAGCACCAGCGCTTGACCGCCGGCCGCCTCCACGCCGCGCGCAGCGCCGTAAAGTCCTTCTGGTCCACGAGCAATGAGCGCGACCTTTGCGCCGCGCGTCGCGAACTCGATGGCCGTCGCACGACCCGCTCCAGCCGATGCGCCTGTGACGACGACGACCTTGTCCTGCATGCTTCCGTTTGATAGATTCATCTGCTGCTCCTCCTGCTGTTCGAGAAGTCAAAGTGGAGCACGCAGCGTACCAATTGCGCAAGCGCATGGCGGTCTGGTTCTGGCTCGCCATTTGTAGTACGATGGAGCCGTACCGTTGCGCCTCGATCGGATGGGCAGCGCCCGAGGCCGGTAAGGAGCGAACGACATGATGGGTCAGCTGCGGCGTCCAGTAAGGCGGCTTGGTATTCTTACGGGCGGAGGAGACGTGCCCGGGCTGAACGCAGCGATCAAAGCTGTGGTTTACCGTGCCGAACCGGCCAACATAGAGATCATCGGAATTCGCGCGGGATGGGAAGGGCTTGCGTTCCTCAATCGCGACCTTACCTTCGAGCAGCAGACCTTCAATTCGGAAGACCGCGACACCTGGGAGCGGGGATACCTGCGGCCGCTGAACCGGCTACGAACGCGCAATATCGACCGTTCGGGCGGCACCGTTTTGCAGTCGACGCGCACCAGCCCATTGCGCGTACACGTCAGCATTTTGCCCCCACACCTTGAGCAATATGCCCTCGGACTCGAGCCGCACGACTGCGTCGACCTGACGGACGAAGTCATCCAGAACGTCGAGTGGTTGGGCCTTGATGGGGTCATCGCCATCGGAGGTGATGGCACGCTGCGGTACGCATCGTACCTGGCCTCCAAGGGCGTACCTGTATGGGCGATACCCAAGACGATGGATAACGACGTGCCGGGAACCGAGTACGCGATAGGCTTCCAGACGGCGATCAACCGGGCCGCGGAGTCGATCAACAGAATTCGGTCCACGGCGGGGTCACACCGAGAGACTGTGGTATTTCGCATATTTGGGCGCGACGCCGGATTTACCGCCCTCGAGACAGCTTTCGTGACATGGGCCGACCGCTGCATAATCCCCGAGGTGCCCGTAGACCTTGAGCATCTGTCAGAACTCGTGGTTCTCGACCGCAACAACCCTTCACTTTACTCGATCATAGTAATGTCGGAGGGCGCCAACCTGGGCAGGCCGGTCCCTGAGCTTGAGCCGCCCGACATCTACGGACACAAGAAGAAGATGAACATTGCGGAGTTCCTCGCCCAGGAGCTGACGCGGCGCATACCACACGTCCGATTCTTGCCCGTAGACCTGACCTACGAGCTCAGGAGCGGCGAGCCTGACGTGTACGACAAGCACCTGGCAATAGTGTACGGTAACCTAATTATGAGCGCGGTCGAGCAGGGCACGCACGGCATCATGGCAGCTTTCCGCGAGGGCAGGTACGTGATGACTGATATCCCTACAGCGCAGGTGGAGTCTCGGCGCGTGGACCCGCACGACTACAATGTTGAGCGATACCGGCCCAATTTCGAGCGCATTCACGGGTATTACATACCTTACCTCCCAATTGATGCGGGCTAGAGACCCCGATCTAGGACAGATTACCCTACAGGACTCTGGTTCCGCGCCGCGTGGCGAACACAGGCGGTCCGGACGTCGCTTCGACGCGCTTGCCGCGCTCGGGTTTCTGCTGTTTGCGTTCGTGCTGGTCTGGCCGGTGTTGCTGGGCCGAGTGCCGGTCGCGTCCGATACTCTGTACCTCTGGGCGCCGTGGAGCCAGCTGCCGCACGAGCCGGTCAACACACCGGTCCTGGCCGATTCGTCGCTGTTGTTCCTGCCCTGGATGGTTTTCGGCCGCGAAGCAGTGCAGGCCGGCGAGTGGCCCCTGTGGGATCCGCACAGCTTCGCAGGCTTCCCCTATGCGGCCAACTCCCAGAACCAGCTTTACTACCCCCTGACCTGGCTGCTCTGGCTGCTGCCGTTGAGCGCACACATTCAGGTGCTCGTCGTGTTCAACATCTGGTTCGCGGGCTTCGGCGCCTACTTGTTCACGCGGAGGCTCGCAGTGGGGCGCTGCGCCGCTTTCATCGCCGGTGTAGCCTTTGCGGGAAGCGGCATAATGCAGCTCGTGATTGAGCTCTGGGGAGTAAGCTCGGTCTACGCCTGGCTGCCCTGGGTAATGTACTTTACCGACCGCGCGCTAACGGAGCGACATTCGGGTTGGACTGCCGCCGCAGCCTCAGCTGTCGCGCTGCAACTTGTGGCCGGGCACCTCCAGTACGCAGTGTACACTCTGTTCCTGTTAGGGGTGTGGGTACTTTTGCGAATGGCGACGGACGGGCGCGCGGTGGGGCCGGCTCGGGTTGCGGAATATGCTGTACGTTCGGCCGGCATAGCCGCGCTGGGCGTCGGGGCGGCGCTCGTACACCTCGCCCCGTTGTTTGAGTTGAGCGGCCTTTCAGGCCGAGCGGGCGCGCGCGTATCCTCCAACTCGCCCCCGCTGTCCTCCATGCTCAGATCGTTGGCGCCGCAGTTCTTCGGCGACGGCGGCACCACGGGCAGCCCACTCGTCTTCAATGACTTGTGGTACGCGGGCGTCCCAGCTCTGATCTTGGCCGTACTTGCGTTGTTCGCGCGTCCCCGCGGGGTCGTGTGGCTCTGGGCGGGGCTTGGTGCAGTGGCCGTGGCCGTAGGTTACGGCATAGGGCCGTTCCTGTACGCGCGCTGGCTGCCCGGGCTAAGCGGCATGCTCCCAATCCGCATCGGGTACCTTTTCGTGTTCGCCGTTGCGGTGCTTGCCGCTCTTGGAGTTGACGCGTACATGCGTTTGCACGCTAAGCGTCCGCGAAGCGCATTTCTCACATTGGGTCTCGTGCTCACGCTTGTCACATTGGCTCTAGTCGGGGCACTAGGGTTGCGAGCGGAGACGAGCGATGCCGCATTAGGCGCGTTGCAGGACCAACAGGCCGCAAGGGCGGCATCAATCTCCGCAGTCACATTGATCGCGCTTGCTATAGTCACGGGCATCTTGAGGAAATCACCCTGGCGCCGCAAGGCGGTTTTCGCGTCGATCGCGCTGCTTGCCGCCCTGCAGATGGCCGACCTTGCGACCGCAGTGCCCGATTACAATTCATACGTTCGGCCCGAGGCAATTATGCCGGCGAGCCCCGCAGTCGAGTGGCTGCGGGCCAGGAGTGCGGAGGGTCGCGTTCTGGGAAGGGGCGTTGGGAGCGAGCAGCCGGTCTTAGTCCCCAACGTGCAATTGCTATACGGGTTACAGTCGGTGGCCGGGTACGATTCACTGCACACGCGCGACTACGAAGAC
>DASTEB010000512.1:0-9082 GCA_035710025.1 Chloroflexia bacterium | reverse complement strand
TGGTCGGCCTGAACCCCGAGGTGGGCCACATGCTCATGGGCTACGAGGACGTGCCATACGCCTACGGGCTGGTGCTGGAGTACGGCCGGCTGGCGCACACCCACTGGAACAGCCAGCCGCTAGGCAACTACGACCAGGACCTCAACGTCGGCGTGATCTCGCCCGAGGCGACCGAGGCGACGCTGTACACCATGAAGATGTACGGCTACACCGGTTGGTTCGGCATCGACGTCAACCCCGAGCGCATGCCGGTGGAGCAGGCGCTGCGCAACTCGATGGACGCGCTGCGGGCGGCCAACGACCGCATCAACAACCTGGACCACAAGTCGATCATCTGGGCGACCGAGCACCCCGACAAAGCCCGCGGCTGGCTGGAAGCCTACCTGATCCGGCAGCGCGCCCGCGACCCCGAGATCCTCGGCCCGATGCCGAAGCTGGAACGGTAGCCGTGTCCACGACACAGGGAGGCTGAACCTTGTCTGACCTACTCGAAGATGTGCATGCCGCCGCCGAATGGATAGCGGAGGCGCTGAAATACTCGGGTTACAACGCTGATTTCTCGCCTGCCAGCCTGTGGGAGGTCGACAGGTTCTTCGACGAGCACAGCCGCAACGGCGATGCCGTGCGAGGCGGCCTGCTCTCGCAAGACCTCGGCAAGCGTATCTTCGCGCTCGGCGCTTACGTCGGGGAGGTGATCAGGCGGGATAAGGGCGGGGAGTGGCACGGCGACGACAACGAATCGATGGCTGAGGTAAACATCGAGCTACACGTGGCCGACGGCTCCATCGGATGGCCCGTGCAGCGCGTGATGAAGCGCTTCAAGAACGGTGAAGAGGACAGCATCGGTGTGTACGGCGCGGGGTTCGGTCTCGACGTCGGCCCGCGACCCGAACGGCCGCCGCAGAAGAAGCCTCGCTGGAAGTTCTGGTAGCACAAGTGTGAGAGTCGCGATGACGTATCTCCTGGGCATAGACATCGGCACATCGGGCGCGAAGGCGCTGCTGGTGGACGAGCACGGCGGCGTGGTCGCCTCGGCCACGGGCGCCTACCCCATGAGCACGCCGCGTCCCCTGTGGGCCGAGCAAGACCCCGCCGGCTGGTGGCGGGCCACCGTCGAGGCGGTCCGCAGGGTGCTCGCGGGCCGCGACGCTAACCAGGTTGTAGGTGTCGGCCTCACCGGGCAGATGCACGGGCTTGTGCTGCTGGACGAGCGCGGCGAGGTGCTGCGCCCTTGCATCATGTGGAACGACCAGCGCACCGGACCCCAGTGCGAGGCTATCACCGAACGGCTGGGCCTGCCGCGCATCCTCGATCTCGTCGCCAACCCCATCCTGCCCGGCTTCACCGCGCCCAAGATCGTGTGGGTGCGCGAGAATGAGCCTGAGGTGTACGCCCGCGCGGCGCAGGTCCTCCTGCCCAAAGACTACATCCGCTACCGCCTCACGGACGAGTACGCAACCGAGGTATCTGACGCCTCGGGCACCGTGCTGCTGGACGTGCGCAACCGCCGCTGGTCGGCCGAGATGCTCGACGCGCTCGACATCCCCCGCGAGTGGATGCCGCCGGTATACGAGTCGCCCGAGGTGAGCGCGCGCATCTCCCGCGAGGCCGCCGAGGCGACGGGCCTGCGCGAGGGCACGCCCATCGTTGGCGGTGGGGGCGACCAGGCTGCCGGCGCGGTAGGCAGCGGCATCGTGCGCCAGGGCACCATGTCTGTGGTGCTGGGCACATCGGGCGTGGTCTTCGCCGCGACCGAGTCGTTCCTCATGGAGCCGCAGGGCCGGCTGCATGCCTTTTGCCACGCTGTGCCGGGTCGCTGGCACCTGATGGGCGTGATGCTCTCGGCGGCAGGCTCGCTACGCTGGTACCGCGACACCTTCGGCCAGCAGGAGTTGGCCCGCGCCGCCGACACGGGCGCCGACGTATACAACCTGCTGACCGAGCAGGCCGCCCGCGCCCCGGCAGGCTCCGAGGGGCTGCTGTTCCTCCCCTACCTCACGGGCGAGCGCACGCCCTACCCCGACCCCGACGCTAAGGGCGTCTTCTTCGGACTGACCCTGCGCCACGGCAAGGAGCACACCGTGCGCTCCGTGCTGGAGGGCGTGGCCTACGGCCTGCGCGACTCGGTCGAATTGATGCGCGATATGGGCGTGCGAGTCGACCAGGTGCGCGCCTCGGGCGGCGGGGCGCGCAGCCATCTCTGGCGGCAGATCCTGGCCGACGTGCTCGACACGGAGATCGTGCTGACGGGCGTGACCGAGGGCGCACCCTACGGCGCGGCGCTCCTCGCGGGCGTGGGCGCGGGCGTATACCGCGACGTGGACGAGGCGGTCGAGGCCGCCATACAGCTGACCGAGCGGGTGGAACCCGGCCCGGACCGCGCGGTATACTCGGACTACTACGGGCTCTACCGCGAGTTGTACCCCGCGCTTGCCCCGCAGTTCCGCCGGGTGAGCGCGCTGAACGAGCGCCACGGCAGGCCCGAGCACACAGCCTGACAGGAGGACGCGATGCCGACACTCTACGGCTACGACTACACGCCCGACGAGCTGCGCCGCATGGTCGGCACGATGTCGCAGGTTGCGGGCATCCGCCTTGTCGAGTTGGCCGACGGTGAGTCCCGCGGCATGCGCGCCGCCGAGGTGTACACGGGCAGCGGCTTCCGCTTCCAGGTGCTGATCGACCGGGCCTTGGACATCGGCGCATGCGATCACAACGGGCGCGCGGTAGCCTGGCTGCACCCCGCGCTCGGTGGGCCACAGTTCCACGAACCGCAGGGCTACGGCTGGTCGCGCTCGTGGGGCGGTGGGCTTGTCACCACCGCAGGGCTGTCCTTCTTCGGCCACCCCGAGGAGGACGCAGGCGAGACGCTCGGCCTGCACGGGCGCATCGCCCACCAATCCGCCTCGAAGGTCTGCGTCACCGAGGAGTGGCGCGGCGACGACTACGTGCTGGAGATCGAGGGCGAGGCGAGGCAGGCGGCGCTCGGCGTGGAGAACCTGCTTCTCAGGCGCAAGATCTCCACGAGGATGGGCGCTAATTTCCTTAGCATCGAGGATACCGTGCGCAACGACGGCTTCACGCCCACCCCGCACATGATCCTGTACCACTGCAACTTCGGCTTCCCCATCGTCAGTCCCGACAGCGAGCTTGAGATAGACGACGAGTCGGTACGCCCCCGCGACGCCCGCGCCGAGTTCGGCATGGACCGACTCACCCGCTTCGAGCCGCCCCAGCCCGGCTTCCCTGAGCAGGTCTTCTTCCACAAGCCCCGCGTCGACTCGGACGGCTACTCGCGAGCCGCGCTGGTCAACCGCAAGCTGGGTTTCGGCGCGTACGTGCGCTACCGCGCGGCTGAATTGCCGTACTTCGCGCACTGGAAGCTTATGGACGCGGGCAACTACGTTTGCGCGCTCGAGCCTGCCAACCAGTGGGAGACGCCCCGTAAGACCCTGCGCGACGAGGGCCGCTTGCGCTTCCTCGAGCCGGGCGAGGAAGTGCATTACCATCTCGAAATCGGCGTAACCGAAGAGTAGGAGCAACCATGAGCACCACCCAGTCCCGCGGCGAGAACACCGTCCCGAAGCGCCTGCTGCTCGGCCCCGGCCCAAGCGAGGTCGATCCCGAGGTGCTGCGCGCCCTCACCATGCCGCCGCTCGGCCACCTCGACCCTGCACTGCTGGAGATGATGTCGGATGCGCAGGAGCAGCTAAGGGGCGCGTTCCGCACGCGCAACAAGCTCACCCTCGCAATCTCCGGCACGGGCACTGCGGGCATGGAGGCCGCGCTCGTGAACACCATCGAACCGGGCGACACGGTGCTGGTGGGAGTGATCGGCTACTTCGGCGAGCGGCTCGCGGAGATCGCCCGGCGCTGCGGGGGCGAGGTAAGGATCATCGAGACCGAATGGGGCCGGATGCTCGACCCCGACGCAGTCCGCGCCGCGATCCAGGCGACCCGCACGAGAGTCGTGTGCATGGTACACGCCGAGACCTCGACCGGTGTATACCAGGACCTGACCGGCATCGCGGACGCTGCCCAATCGGCGGGCGCGCTGCTCATGGTCGACGCGGTAACGTCGCTGGGCGGGCAGCCGCTGCACGTGGACGACTGGGGCATCGACGTGTGCTACAGCGGCAGCCAGAAGTGCCTGGGCGCGCCGTCCGGCCTCGCCCCGATCACCTTTAGCGAGCGCGCGGTCAAGCGCATACGCGCCCGCACGACGCCGGTGCACAGCTTCTACCTAGACGCGCTGCTCCTCGAAAAGTACTGGGACGACCGCCAGTACCACCACACCATCTCGGCGCCCCTCATCTACTCGCTGCACGCCGCGCTCGGCCTGCTGCACGCCGAGGGGCTGGAAGCGCGCTGGGACCGCCACCGGCACAACCACGACGCGCTGCGCGCGGGCATCGAAGCGCTCGGCCTGCGTTACCTGCCCGACGAGAAGCACAGTCTGTGGCCCCTCAACGCCGTGCTGGTGCCCGACGGGCTTGACGAGATGGCCATTCGGCAGGCTCTGCTCAAGGAGCACTCCATCGAGATCGGCGGCGGGCTTGGTCCGCTCAAGGGCAAGCTGCTGCGAATCGGCTTGATGGGGTACGGCGCGCAGCGGGCCCACGTGCTACAGCTCTTAGCTGCGCTCGAGATGGTGCTGTGGGACAATGGTCACAAGGTCGATGCCGGGGCGGGGGTCCAGGCTGCCATGCAGGTCTACGCCCACCGCTCGATGGCGGGCAAGTAGGCTCCCCGCTACCGCCGCTCGGGACCACCGCAAGCAAGGCCGCGCCATGTCCGAGCGTGCCCTATACCGTCACGTCTATCGCGTACGCGCACTTATCGTTATGTGGCAAGACCGCGCTCGGATTGCGCGTTTGGCGCGCGTCGATGTTTCGTGGTTGGCTCAAGGCGATTCCGTGCGTGGCTGAGGTGATTTGCGCCTGCGATGGGAGGGTCTGGCGCGGGATCGCCCGGCGGTTGATGAAGATTACCGCGATAATGAGGTCAGGGCGGCGTCCGAACAACGCCCGGCGGCTGAAGACGCGGGGCGATAACCGGCCCCGAAGCCTCCACCGCGCCACAATCCCTGACATCATCTGTAGCAACGCCGTGCTTTCCGCCTTGACGCCCACACCCGCCTGTGTACAATGAATCGTTGTACGCCCCGCACCATCTCCCACAGGGGCACGCGCCTTGCTGGAGTTACCCGGTGAAGAAAGCCCCGCCTTCACCATGAGCGGGGGCACACAGATATCAGAACCGAGCGCAGTTGCTCAGGAGGAAATAGAGAATGGCTCACGAACTACCGGCCCTTCCGTATGATTTCGCGGCTCTGGAGCCTCATATCGACGCCCAGACCATGCAGATCCACCACGACAAGCACCACGCGGCATACGTCAACAACCTCAATGCCGCCCTCGAGAAGTACCCCGCGCTGCAGAACAAAAGCGCCGAGGAGCTGATCCGCGACCTGAACAGCGTGCCCGAGGACATCCGCACGGCAGTGCGCAACAACGGCGGCGGCCACGTCAACCACACCATGTTCTGGAAGATCATGGGCCCCAACGGCGGCGGCGAGCCGACCGGCGCCATCGCCAGCGCGATCAAAGAGGCCTTCGGCGACTTCGACACCTTCAAGCAGCAGTTCAACGACGCCGGGACCAAGCGCTTCGGCAGCGGCTGGGTGTGGCTGGTGCGCGGCACCGGCGGCCAGCTCCAGATCACCAGCACCGCCAACCAGGACAACCCCATGTCCGAGGGCATGTACCCCATCATGGGCAACGACGTGTGGGAGCACGCCTATTACCTCAAGTACCAGAACCGCCGCCCCGACTACCTCGCCGCCTGGTGGAACGTGGTCAACTGGGACGAGGTCAACCGCCGCTTCGAGCAGGCCCGCTAGCAAGCAACCGAGCACACGACCCGAGGCGAAAACAATGGCCGGCGATGGGATACCCCGTCGCCGGCCTCGCTTTGTGCTCCTTCACGCGCCTCAGGCGGCCTGCGCTGCCCTGTCAAGCGCCTCGAGGAAGACCTCGGGCGGCTGGGCGCCTGAGACGGCATAGCGCCCATCGAAGACGAAGAACGGCACGCCGCCGATGCCGAGCTGAGCAGCCGCGGCCTGGCTCGCCTGCACTTCCCCTGTGCCCTGCTCGCTCTCGAGGTAGGCTCGTACCTCGTCGGGATCAAGCCCTTCGCCCACGGCGATCTCTGCCAGCGTATTCAGGTCGCCCACGTTTCGGCCCTCGGTGAAGTGCGCGCGGAACAGCGCTGTCACCACCTCGCGCTCGCGCCCTTTCTCGGCGGCGAACAGAACAAGGCGGTGCGCGTCCTCGGTGTTGGGCGCGACCGTCATGCGGTCGAAGCGAAACTCGATGCCCTCAGGCTCGGCGGCTTGGCGCACGTGCTCGAACGCCATCTCGGCGCGCCGCGCGCCCCCGAACTTGCTTTCCATGAACTCAGCCCACGGCTCGCCCGGTTTCGGCAAGCCGGGCTGAAGCTGGAACGGGCGCCAGTGCACCTCGGCACGTAGGTCCGGCCGCTGCGCCAGCGCCTGCACCAGCCTCTTTTCCCCTATGTAACACCAGGGGCACGCTATATCAGCGAACAAGTCGATAATCATGATATGTGGTTCTCTCCTGTAGTCTTGCCGCTACCCTGAACGGCCTCAACGGCTTCTACAGCAGGAACCACGCCCACCACCTACCACGGCAGATACGTATGCCCCTCGGCGGGCGGTCCTTCGTCCACGCCCGGGGGCTCCTCCTGGTCCTCGTTGTCGGGCCAGGAGGATCTCTCCTCGGGCGTTGCGGCCTCGCGGCTTAGCACTACCTCGACACGCACGCAGCCGTCGGCGGCGAACAGTCCGTACACCGGGTAGCGCCCATCGCCTCCCGCGGCCGACAGCACCACCGCGGCATCGTCCAGCATGGCGCCGTGCCCCGGCTCGCCCTCGGTCAGCTTGAGCGCCTCGTCGTAGCTGTTCAGAGGCTCGTCAACCTCGGGCACGTACTGCCCGGGCACCCAATCCTTCAGGAAGATCGGGTCGGCAAGCACCACCCTGCCGCTCTCCACCGACACCCACCCCACCAGTTTTCGGTCAAAGTTCATCGCAGCCCTCCATAACCCCCTGAGGGCCTCGATAGGAACGGGCGTATGCTGCGCCGCCCGGGTCCCATCAACGGCCCTGCGAATTACCCACAATCGGGCAACAGGATGAATAGGGTCGCGAGCGTGTAACCGGAAGGCTTAAGTTTCAGGGATGCAAAAAGCCGAGAGGCAAAACCTCTCGGCCGGTGGGCGCTAGCTCTATTTCGCGCGGCAAAGTGCCGCAGACGATCTCCCCTTATCGAGCTTGCTTAGTAGCGGCTGCCCCTGGAGCCACCGCCATTCATCTGGCTGTAGCAATCGGAGCAGTACACGGGCCTGTCGCCGCGAGGAACGAACGGGACCTCGGTGTCCTTACCGCAATTGGCGCATACAACCTGGGTCATCGTGCGCTCGCTGCGGCCGCCGTAGCCACCGCTGCTATAGCCGCCACCGCCGCCGTAGCCACCGCGGCCACCGCCGCTGCTGTAGCTGCTGCTGCCGTAGCTGTCGCCGTAACCGCCCGACTGGCGAGCAGCCTTCTTGGCGGCGCGGCAGTCAGGGCAGCGGGTCGGCTCGCTATAGCCCTTCTGAGCGTAAAAATCCTGTTCACCCTCGGTAAAGGTGAAGGTCGTGCCACAGTCACGGCACGTAAGTGTCTTATCTGCCATTGTTCTTGGTTATCCCCTTTTTGAACGAAAAACCTGAAGTTGAAAGGCGCCAACTGGGCAGAGATAGTGCAACGAGGATAACCGCGAAACTACCGGGGAGAATGGAGACCGCGAGAGTAACCTGCAGAACTTCTTTGCGAACCAGCTTTAACCACAGCAATTGTACACGATTCGCGCTCAGTTAGCAAGGGGTGAATTAGGTCAATCTGTCAAAACTACTACACGTGCTACGACCCGAACCCGCTCTCAGTGCACGCGTGGGCGGAATCTTGGCTCAATTGGGGAGGCTCAGCACACATTTCATGCCCCGATGGAGCCATGCACTACTGCCACCGAGCTGAACCGCTTATCTGCTATAATCCCGTGACCTAAGCGAGCATGGGATGAGCCTGAGAGCCTGTCGCGGGCCGGAGCTATCAAGGAGCGAGCAACATTGACAACCCAACAACCTGCCCAATCGTCACGACCCGTGGCAATAGTCACCGGTGCGAGCCGGCGGAAGGGAATCGGCGCGGCAGCGTGCATGGAGCTTGCTCGCGCCGGCATGGACATCTTCTTCACGCACTGGACGCCCTACGATGCGTCCATGGAATTTGCGACCGAGGGAGAAGACACGCCCTCTGCTCTCCAGTCACGCGTGATCGCGCTCGGCGTGCGCTGCGAGCACCTCTCCGTGAACCTGGCCGAAGTAAGCGCGCCCGCGCTCATCATGGACACGGTCGAGGGGCGCCTGGGCAAGGCCTCAGTGCTGGTGAACAACGCCGTACACGACCCGGTAGACGCCCCGTTCGACCAACTTGACGCCGAGACGCTGGACGCCTACTACGCAGTGAACATGAGGGGCACCATGCTGCTGAGCGTCGAGTTTGCGCGCCGCTTCACCGGGGGAATGGGCGGGAGGATCATCAACATGACCTCGGGACAGGGGCGAGGTCCGATGCCGGGCAAGCTGCCGTACGTCGCGACCAAAGGGGCAATCGAGGCGTTTACCGTGACGCTCTCCGCCGAGGTAGCGCCGCTGGGCATCACGGTCAACGCCGTCGATCCCGGCCCAACCGACACCGGCTGGATGACCGACGAGATACGAGGGTACCTGCTGCCCCGGTTCCCAATGGGCAGGATCGGCCAGGCGGAAGACGCCGCGAATCTGATAGCCCTCCTCGCGAGCGAGCGCGCGGGCTGGGTGACCGGCCAGATCATCCGCTCGACAGGCGGCTTCTGAGGCCAGGGGCAGGGTTCTAGCCTGTTTACGCTGTCTGAATTGCAAAGTGGCCCAGGGGATACGCCCTGGGCCACTACACGTTTGCCACCTTCTGGCTGGCCAG
>DASTEB010000511.1:0-3285 GCA_035710025.1 Chloroflexia bacterium | reverse complement strand
GGGCGAACGGGAACAGCGCCAGCGCCGCCAGCGCGGCCAGCCCCAGCCACAGCCCGGTACTCCGGCCCCTATTGTTTCGTGCTGCTGTCATTCTTCACCCATCAAACTAATCTCGAACCGCCACCTGCCCACTGGTCCCTCACCCCTACCTACTACTCCTTCTTCCCGAACAGCCCCGCGGGGCGGATCAACAGCACCGCCGCCATCAGCAGCACCGTGGAAGCGCGGGCTATCGAGGGCGACAGCTTGAGCGCTTCCTCCATACCCGGAAGCTGTATGCCGGACAGCACAAGCTGGTCGCCGAAGGCGCGGGCAAGCCCCACCAGTAGCGCGCCGATGGCAGCGCCCGTGTAGCTGCCCATCCCGCCGATCACCACCGCGATGAAGGCCAGCAGCAGAAACTCCTGCCCCAGCCCCGGGTTGACCCCCACGAACGGGGCTGCCGCCACCCCACCGAGCGCCGCCAGCCCTGTGCCCAGCGCGAACACCAGCGTGAACACCCGGCGCACGTTGATGCCGAGCGCCTGCACCATGTCCGAGTCCTGCACCCCAGCCCGGATGATCATGCCCATGCGCGTGCGGCGCAGCAGCAGGAAGATCGCCACGAACATGACGATGCCCAGCAGGATGATGAAGATGCGGTAGCTCGGGAAGGGCCGCCCCACGACCATGATCGAAGCGCAGTTGTTGCTAAACCAGGAGATGATGTCGGGCGAGGGGCAGTTCTCGCCGCGCGTGTTGAAGAAAGCGGGGATGTCCATGTAGAAGCCTGCCGGCCCCCACACCCCCCGGATAAGCTCGGTGCCCACGAACACCAGGCCCAGCGTGAGCAGCACCTGGTAGATCGGGCGGCTGTACAGCGGGCGGATCATGCCCAACTCGACCAACCCGCCAAGCGCCGCGCCCGACGCCGCGCCGAAAGCCAGCGCGAGCAGGAAGCGCACGTTGGAGGACATCTCGAGGATGGCCGTCTCGCCCGAGGCGCGAACCGGCACCATCGCGAGGGCCAGCGCTATCGCCAGCACGCCCAGGAGCGGGCCGAGCCATGCGCGGGTGGTGCGCCGCCGGGCCGCTATCTGCCTGCGCCCCACCAGCAACCCAAGCGCCGCGCCCGCCAGCGCCAGCCACACCAGCCGCCACGTGTACGGCCCCGCCGCCTCCTGCGCCACCTCGGTCGGCACGGCCCCGCCCGCCGAGGTCGCCGCGCTTGCCGCAAGCACCAACAGGTCAAATCCGTTCAGCCCAAGCACCACCAGGGCGAGAGCCACGCCCCACACAGCCCCGGTGAGCACCCGGCTCGCCGTTGGCGAAAGCGCGCCGCTAAGGAACGTGCGCCCCACCCATGCTGTGACGGCTGTGCCTCCCGCGAAGGCGAGTACGAACGGCAGGGAGTTCAGTATCATCCTGGGGTTGGCGTACAGAGTGTACCCGGCGTAGGCCCCGAGCATGAAGAAGAGGCCGTGCGCGAAGTTGAGCACGTCCATCAGCCCGAAGATGAGCGACAGGCCCGAGGCCACCAGGAAGTACAGCGCGCCCAGCGTCAGGGCCGACAGCACGATACTCGCCGTCACCCGCGGCTCGTACTGGCTCGACATCCAGATCAGCAGCAGCGCCAGCAGAGCCACCGTAATCAACAGGCCTCTATTCCGGTTCAGTATGTCGCTCATGCCACTCTCTCGCTAAGGTTGCCAATCATGCCGCGGCCGGTCAGGCTGCCCCCAGGTACTTCGTGATCACGCTGCGGTCCTGCACCAGGTCGGCCATGCGCCCGCTGTGCGCGGTCTGGCCTTCGTCAAGGATGTAGTAGCGGTCGGCCAGGTCCGCGGCCATGCGGAAGTTTTGCTCGACCAGCAGCACCGTCAGGTGGTCCGACAGTCTCCTGAGCGCGGCCACGATCCCCTCGATGATGATGGGCGCAAGCCCCTCGCTCGGCTCGTCGATCAGCAGCAGCTTGTTGTCGGGCACCAGCGCCCGCGCTATGGACAGCATCTGCTGCTGCCCGCCCGAAAGCTGCCCGCCCTGCAGGCCGTACAGCCGCTTCAGATCGGGGAACAGCTCGAAGATCAGGTCGGAGCGGCGCTTGAGGTCGCCCTTCTTGCGCTCGGCGATGCGCAGGTTCTCCTCCACCGTGAGGTCGCGGAACACCGCCCGGTGCTCGGGCACGTAGCCCACGCCGCGGGCCGATATGGCGTACGCGGGCAGGCCGCCGATGTCCTCGCCCTCGAACTCGATGCGCCCGGCGCGCGGGGCGAGCAGGCCCACGATAGTGCGCAGCGTGGTGGTCTTTCCCGCACCGTTGCGCCCCAGCAGCGCGGTGATGCTGCCCGCTGGCACCTCGAGCGATACCCCCTCGAGGATGTGGTACTGCCCTATGAATGTATGCAGCCCTTCGACGGTCAGTATGTTGCTCACAGCTTACTCACTCGCGGGCGCTTGCGCCTGCCCGGTATCCGCTTCCGCGTCCCCGTAGCTCTCGCCCAGGTAGGCGTGCTGCACGGCCTCGTTCGCCCTGATCTCGGCGGGCGTTCCCTCGGCCAGCACCCGGCCCTGGTGCATTACCGTGATGCGGTCCGACACGTTCATAACGATGTTCATGTTGTGCTCGACCAGCAGCACGGTCTTGCCCGTGCTCTCACGCACCTGCCGGATCATCTCGAGCAGCACCGGCACCTGGTCCGATGCCATGCCCGCGGTCGGCTCGTCGAGCAGCAGCACCTCGGGGTCGCCCGCCAGCAGGATGGCAAGCTCCAGCTTGCGCTTGTCGCCGTGCGGCAGTACCGACGCGGCGATCCCCGCCTTGCTCTCGAGGCCAACCTGCCGAAGCGCCTCCATAGCCCGCTCCTCGTACCGTCGGAAAGCCGATGCCCGCGCCCACACCTTCAGGCTGTCGCGCCCCTGGGCTTGCGCGGATAGGCGCGCATTCTCCAGTACCGTGAGGTTGGGGAAGACGTTGGTGATCTGGAACGAGCGGCCGATGCCGAGGTGTGCCATGCGGTGCAGCGGCGTGCCCGTGATCCGCTTGCCGCGCAGATACACATCCCCGCGGGTCGGCTTGATTGTGCCGCTTACCAGGTTGAACAGCGTGGTCTTGCCCGCGCCGTTCGGCCCGATGATGGAGTGCAGCGCCCCCTCCGCTACCTGCAGGCTGACGCCGTCCACGGCGCGCAGGCCGCCGAAGTAGCGGGAGAGGTCGAGCGTCTCAATGATTGGCCGGGTTGGTTGGGACATGGGGGTAGCCTGTATTGATGCGTGATGCGTGATGCGTGATGCGTGATGCGTGATGCG
>DASTEB010000510.1:0-10718 GCA_035710025.1 Chloroflexia bacterium | reverse complement strand
ATAAATGAATTGCCCGACCTCGCAGAGCGCATACAGGTTGGCCTGCTCAACATCCTCGAAGAGCGCGACGTGCAGATCCGCGGGTACAAGGTGCGGCTGCCCCTCGACATCTACCTGGTGGCATCGGCCAACCCCGAGGACTACACCAACCGCGGTCGCATCATCACGCCGCTGAAGGACCGCGCAGGCTCGCAGATCCGCACGCACTACCCTGCCACGCTCGAGCAGGAAATCGACATCATGGAGCAGGAGCGGGCGCACTACAACACCGCGGGTTACGAGGTCGAGATACCGCAGTATATGAAGGAGATCGTGGCCGAGATCACGCACCTGGCCCGCCGCCACCCCGACATATCCCAGCGCTCCGGTGTGTCGGTGCGCGTGTCCATCGCCAACTTCGAGAACATCATCTCCAACGCCCTCAAGCGCGCCATTCGGCTGGGCGAGCACCGCGTCGTGCCGCGCATCTCCGACCTCACTTCGCTCGCGGCCTCTACAGCAGGTAAGATCGAGATCGAGTCGGTGGGCGACGTGCGCGAGGACAAGGTGATTGACAAGCTGGTGCAGGGGGCCGTGCTCGCCGCGTGGAACAAGCGCTTCTCGCTGTCCGACTTCGACGACGTGGTTACGCGCTTCCACAACGGCCTGGTGGTCGAGACCGCCGACAGCATGCCCTCGATGGAGTACGTACACCAGGCGTCGGACATCAAGGGGCTGAAGTCGGCCATCACCAAGCTGGACGCGCAGGGCAACCCGGCGGCGGCAGCGGCTGCGGTCGAGTTCGTGCTGGAGGGGCTGCACTTGAGCCGCCGAGTGAACAAGGACAAGACGGCGGGCGGCATCCGGTACCGCCGCTAGACAGCCCCGGCCGCCACGTACACATGCACTGCCAGACGCTCACGCTCGACGAGTTTCGCAACTACCGGCACCTGACGCTGGAGTTGTCGCCGGGCGTGAGCGTGCTGCTGGGCGACAACGCCTCGGGTAAGACCTCGCTGCTCGAAGCGGTGTACATGCTCGCCACGACCCGGTCGCCCCGTACCACCTCTGACCTTGAACTGGTGAGTTTCGCCGCGCCCGCCGACCTCGGCTCGCCGCCTTTCGCGCGCGTGCAGGCCGAGGTAGAGCGCGAGCGCGGCCCGCTGTCTGTCGAGATACTCATCATCCGCGATGAGCAGCCCGAGGGGCCGGGCGGACTGGCCGGGCCTGTGCAGGCACGCAAGCGCATCCGCGTGAACGGAGCGCCCCGCCGCGCCCTCGACCTGGTGGGGCAGGTGAACGTGGTGCTGTTCACCCCGCAGGACGTTGACCTTGTCACGGGCCCGCCCGCACTGCGCCGCCGGTACATGGACGTGACGGTGTCGCAGATGGACCACCGCTACGTGCGGCTGCTGTCGCAGTACGTGAAAGTGCTGGCCCAGCGCAACTCGCTGCTCAAGTCGCTCAAGGAGCAGGGGCGCAACTCCGGCTCGCGCGACGTGGCCGCGGAGATCGCCTACTGGGACGAGGAGCTGACCCGGCACGGTGCATACATCGTGCTACGGCGCGAGTTGTTCGCCGCCAGGCTGTCGCGGCGGGCCGAGGCGGTACACCACCTGCTTGCGGGCACCGACGCGGGGAACGGCAACGGCGACACGCGGGCAATGCTGCGCGAGCGCAGGCCGACCGACGAGCTAAGGCTGAACGTAGGCTACCAGACAGGTGTCGCGCCGAAAGCCCGGGCCGAACTGATCCCGGACCTATTGGAGCAGGTAGAAGCCGAGAACGCAATGATAGGCCTTGGGAAGGACGAGTTCACCGCGTCGGTAGACGCTTCGGCCATGCGCGGGCGCATTCCGCACCTGGACAGGCATCTTGACACGATAGCCAACGAGTTCAAGAGCCAACTTGAGGAGCTGCGCGGGCAGGAGATCAGGCGCGGCGTGTCGGTGCTCGGCCCCCACCGCGACGACCTCTTGTTCCGCCTGGGCGACCTCGAGCTTGGCGCGTACGGCTCTCGCGGGCAGCAGCGCACGGCTGTGCTCGCGGTGAAGCTTGCCGAGGTCGACCTGATGACCGACGAGACAGGCGACACGCCCATCCTGCTGCTGGACGACATCATGTCCGAGCTTGACCTGCGCCGCCGGGGCTTCCTCCTCAGCACCATCAAGAGCCAGCAGTACCAGGCGCTCATCACCACCACCGACCTGACCGGCTTCGACCCCGCCTTCCTCGAGCGCGCATCGGTGCTGGAGGTGAAGCAGGGCGAGATCGTGGCGGCTGCAGCCCCGGCTGCCTCCGCTCCCGAGCCCGCCGCCGAAGCCAAGCCTGCTCGTGGACGGGCGGCCAAATCGCGCAAGTAATGCTGCTCGGCCCCCGCCCGACCGATTGACTACCGCCCCGCCCCACCCTATAATCGTGGTACGCGCACCCTCCGGCCTCCCTGTGAGAGTGCGCCGGTAAGATGCAACCCAACAGTCCCGACGGGGGCAGCGCCGCCCGCCGTAGAGAGGAACGACATGGAAGTCTACGACAGTGTGCTCGACCTGATTGGCAACACGCCGATCGTGCGTTTGCCCAGCCTCAACCGCGGGCTAAAGCCCAACCTGTTCGCCAAGCTGGAGATGTTCAACCCCGGCAACTCGGTGAAGGACCGCATCGGCATCCGCATGATCCGCGAGGCCGAGGAGAAGGGCCTGCTCAAGCGGGGCGGCACCATCGTCGAGCCGACCTCGGGCAACACCGGCACCGGGCTTGCCATCGCGGCCGCGCTGCTCGGATATAAGTGCGTGTTCGTCATGCCCGACAAGGTGTCGCAGGAGAAGATCTCGCTGCTCAAGGCCTACGGGGCCGACGTGGTCACCACGCCCACCGCCGTGCCCCGCGAAAGCCCCGAGAGCTACTATTCGGTATCCGACCGCCTGACCCGCGAGATACCGGGCGCGTTCCAGCCAAACCAGTACTTCAACCCCGCCAACCCCCGCACCCACTACGACACCACCGGCCCCGAGATATGGCGGCAGATGGACGGCAAGGTAGACGCGCTCGTGGCGGGCGTGGGCACGGGCGGCACGATCTCGGGCATCGGGCGCTACCTCAAGGAGCAGAACCCCAACGTGATAATCGTGGGCGCCGACCCCGAAGGCTCACTCTACACGCAGGACCAGGCGCGCCCCTATAAGGTCGAGGGCATCGGCGAGGACTTCATGCCTGGCACCATGGACATGGACGTGGTGGACCAGTGGGTCACCGTGAGCGACCGCGACTCGTTCGAGATCGCCCGGCGCATCACCCGCGAGGAGGGCATCCTGGTTGGCGGCTCGACCGGCACGGCAATGTACGCCGCGATGGATATTGCCAAGAAGATGGACGAGGGGCAGAACATCGTAGTGATCTTCCCCGACACCGGGCGCGGCTACCTCTCCAAGGTGTTCAACGACGCGTGGCTGCGCGAGAACGGCTTCCTCGACCGCCTGCCCATTCAGGCGCGGGTGCGCGAGCTGGTGTACGGGCAGGCCCGCGAGATGCCCAACCTGGTGACCGTGCCCTCCGACCGGACGGTGCGCGAGGCGATAGACCTCCTGCAGCAGTACGACATATCGCAGCTTCCCGTCACACGGGTGGGTAGCGGCGACGGCAACGGCGCGGGCACCTTCACCGACGTGCACTCGATGATCGGTTCGATCCAGGAGCGCAACTTGCTGGAGCGGGTGTTTCGCGACCCCGGCGTGCTGGACGCTCGCGTGGAGACCGTGATGGACCCGCCGTTCCCGCTGGTCGACGTGGCCGAGCCGGTAGAGCGGGTGGTGCCCGCGCTGCTGGCCAACAACTCGGCGGTGCTGGTGGAGGAGGGCGGCCAGCCGGTCGGCCTGATCACGCGCAGCGACCTGCTGGAGTTCGTGGCGCATGGGCGAGTGGGGTAGCAAAGCCCCGACCCGGTAGACAATAGAATACCTACTGCGACGCTGCTTCGCCGACACACCGCCGGAGCAGCGTCGCGTTTTACTCCGGGGCATGGACGAAGGGAAATGAGACAGGAGGAGGACGGCGATGGCGAACGTCGCTGCGCAGGCAATAGACACAGTGCCTGAAAAGGTGCCGTATGCGCCGGGTTGGGTGGACCGCCTGATCGCGTGGGTGGAGCGGCTGGCGCTGCCCTCGTGGCTGGCGTACTTCGTCCCGGCGGTGGCGCTGTTCGCCCTCATCAATGCCGTCAAGTGGTGGGATGGCACCAACGCGGTCGGCGTGTTCGTGCCGCACTTCGCTCTGCCGCCTCTCGTCACCGCGTACGGCCTTGTGCTTTTGCAGTACCTCGACCACGCCGCCGTGCGCGCACTCGACGTGGCCCGCCCGGTGCTCAATGTGGACGAGCAGGGCTACCGCCGGCTACAGTACGAGTTGTCCACGATGCCCGTTCGCTCGACGCTCGTTGCCACCGGGGTGGGAGTACTGTTTGCCGTAGTGGTGATCTTCCTTCTGCCCAATTCGTTGAAGATGCAGACGAAGACATTCACCTCGGTGGAGTCGAGCACTCTGGAAGTCCTGGTATTCCTGCTGCTGTGGGCGGTCTGGGGCCCGCTCACGTACCACACGGTGCGGCAGCTTGGCCTGGTGAACCGCATCTACACCGAGTGCACCCGCATAGACGTATTCAACCTCGACCCGCTGTACTCGTTCTCCTGGCTTACGGCCCGCACGGCTGTGGGCCTGGTGATCGTGCCGTACATGTTCCTGGTGCTGGTGCCCAGCATAATGAACAACGCAGTGACGCTGTTCATGTTCCTCTTCAACGTGCTGTTGGGAGCCGCAGCGTTCGCGTGGCCGCTGCTCGGCGCGCACCGGCTGATCGAGGAGGCGAAGAAGGCCCGCCAGCGCGAGGCCAACGTGCGCTTCGACGCGCTCGCCGCCGAGCTTCACCGCCGGGCCGACCGGGGCGAGTTCGACGGGATGGCCGGACTGAACGAGGCGATGGAGGCCGTTCAGCGCGAGCGCGACGTGCTCGAGAAGATCCGAACGTGGCCCTGGCGCGGCGAGACGGTCAATGTGCTGTCCACAGCGCTGCTGCTGCCTGCGGTGCTGTGGTTCATCACCCGAATTCTGGAGCGGTTCGGGCTGTAGTCACATGCCTGATAGCCCGGCCTGATGTGTGTTATAATCCACCGCTTACGCCATTTTCGCGCCCGATGTGGCGCGACCTCTATACGTTAGATAATCCGCAGCGGGACACCCGCAATCCGAAGTACATACGGGGGTAGCAATGAAGCTGCACGAATACCAGGCCAAAGAGATGCTCGCCAAGTACGGCGTGCCGGTGAACGAGGGTCACGTGGCCGAGACTGTCGAGGAGGCCGTGGAGATTGCCCGGCGCATCGGCAAGCCGGTGATGATCAAGGCCCAGGTGATGATGGGCGGGCGCGGCAAGGCCGGGGGCGTCAAGTACTCAAAGGACGTCGAGGCCGCCCGCGAGAACGCCTCAAACATCCTCGGCAAATTGCTCCAGAACGAACAGAACCCGAAGGGTGAGGTGGTCAAGCGCGTGCTCGTGGCCGACGCCGCCGACATCGCGAAGGAATACTATCTCGGCGCGACCGTTGACCGCGGCAGCAAGTCGATCATCGTCATGGGCAGCGCCGAGGGCGGCGTGGAGATCGAGCAGGTCGCCCGCGATAACCCCGAGGCGATCATCAAGGTACACGTCGACCCACTGCTCGGCATGCAGGACTACCAGGCGCGCGAGCTTGCGTTCGGTATGGGCCTGGGCGAGCACATCCGCGACTTCACCCGCGTCGCCAAGGGGCTGGTGCGCGTGCTGATCGACCACGACGCTTCGCTGGTCGAGATCAACCCGCTGGTCATCACCACCGAGAACAAGCTGATCGCCCTCGACGCCAAGATGGTGCTGGACGACAACGGGCTGTTCCGCCAGAAGTGGGCCGAGGAGATGCGCGACCCCGCCGAAGAGGAGGAGTCGGAGCGCGAGGCGCGGGAGGCCGGAATATCGTTCGTCAAGCTGGACGGCAACATCGGCTGCATGGTGAACGGGGCGGGCCTGGCGATGGCCACCATGGACACCATCAAGGAGTACGGCGGGGAGCCTGCCAACTTCCTCGATATCGGCGGCGGCGCCCGCGAGGACAAGGTCGAGGCCGCCCTGCGAATCATCCTGAGCGACCCCAACGTAAAGTCGGTCATGTTCAACATCTTTGGCGGCATCACTCGCGGCGACGACGTGGCCCGGGGCATCGTGAAGGTGCTGGGGCAGATGAAGCCCGACGTGCCGATGGTCGTGCGGCTGGTGGGCACCAACGCCGAAGAGGGACGCCGCATCCTGGAAGATGCCAACTTGATGGCGGCGAAGACACTTGACGAGGCCGCGCAGAAGGCCGTGGAGCTGGCTAACGCGCGATAGAAGGGCGGGGCCGCAGCGCCGGGGCCGCATACCGGGAGCCGACCAGTTCCGGGCTGCCGCGCGGCCGCACCCCCTGCACGGACCCCAGGTCAGACGAAAGGGAGAAAAGCAAATGGTAGCAACACTTCCCAAGCGGAGCGAGGTGCCCGTCGACAAGACGTGGGACGCCGAGACTATATTCGCCACGCAAGAGGACTGGCAGAAAGCAATCGAACAGGTCAACCAGGGCATTTCCGACCTGAACAAGCACGCGGGCAAGCTGGCAGGCTCGTCGCGCACGCTACTGCAGGCGCTCCAGGAGCGCGACAACCTGATCGTCAAGGCCGGGCACATCTACCAGTGGGCCATGATGCACCAGGTCGTGGACAGCGACAACCAGGAGGCGATAGCGCAGGTCGGCCAGGCACAGATGCTGTTCGCCCGCGTGCAGGCGGCCGCCGCGTACATCGAGCCTGAGATCCTGGAGATGGAGCCGCAGAAGCTCGATGCGTTCATGTCAGAGTCTGAGGAGCTTGCCACTTACCGCCACTACTTCGACAAGCTTGGCACGCGCCGCGGGCACGTGCGCTCGGCCGAGGTCGAGCAGGTGCTGGCCGAGGTGTCAGACGTGGCCCAGAGCGGCTACACCATCTACAACGCCCTGGCCGACGCCGATCTCAAGTTCGGCCAGATCAAGGACGAGGAGGGCAAGGACGTCGAGCTTGGGCAGAGCAACGTCTGGCAGTATATCCGCAGCCAGGACCGCTCGGTGCGCGAGGCCGCCTGGAACGCCATGTCCGACGCGTACATCGCGTTCAAGAACACCTGCGCCGCCACCCTCAACTCGGCGGTGAAGAGCGACGTGTTCTACGCCCGGGCGCGCAACTACGACAGCGCGCTCGAAGCGTCCCTCTCGGCAACCAACATCCCCACGCAGGTGTTCTATCAGGTGCTCGACACCTTCAAGAAGAACCTGCCGGTATGGCACCGCTACTGGGAGATCAAGCGCCGGGGCCTCGGCGTTGACAGGCTTACCGGGTACGACATCGACGTGCCGCTGGTTCGCTCGAGCCGCAAGATCTCCTACGACGACGGCATGAACATGGTGCTGGAGGGCATGGCGCCGCTGGGCCACGAGTACATCGAGCCGATGCGCCGCGGCCTGCACCAGGACCGCTGGGTTGACGTGCTGCCCAACCAGGGCAAGGGGCAGGGGGCGTTCTCCTCGGGCTTCCCCGGCACCCACCCGTTCCTGTTCATCAGTTACGACGACTCGCTGGAGAACGTGAGCACGCTGGCCCACGAGCTTGGCCATTCGATGCACTCGTACCTCACCTGGAAGCACCAGCCGGTGGTATACGGCGGGTACTCGATGTTCGTGGCCGAGACCGCCTCGAACTTCAACCAGGCGCTCGTGCGGGCCAACCTGCTCTCGAAGAACCCCGACGAGGACTTCGAGCTTGAGATCCTGGCCGAGGCGATGAGCAACTTCCACCGATACCTGTTCATCATGCCCACCCTGGCCCGCTTCGAGATCGAGTGCCACGAGCGCGTCGAGCGGGGCGAGAGCCTCACGGCAGAGAGCATGATGGAATTGATGGCCGACCTGTACGCCGAGGCTTACGGCCCGGCGGTCGAGGTGGACAGGCCGCGCGTCGGCATCACCTGGGCCGAGTTCCCCCACCTGTTCGCTAACTTCTACGTGTTCCAGTACACCACCGGCATCTCGGCGGCAAACGCCTTGGCCGACATGGTGATCAAGGAAGGCACGCCCGCGGCTGACCGCTATCTCAGCTTCCTGCGGGCGGGCGACTCGCTCTACCCGATGGACGCGCTGAAGCTGGCGGGCATCGACATGAGCACGCCCGAGCCTGTCGAGCGGGCATTCGGCATCCTGAACGGGATGATCGACCGCCTGGACAAACTGGTGGGCGAGGGCCCGATAGCGAAGTAAGCGGAATGGGGTAATAGCAGCGCGGCCGCGCTATGCCTTTCGGGGTGTGGCGCGGCCGCGCCCTTGTGACGGCCGCGACGGGACGAGGCAAATATGCTTGAGCGAGAGTTGCAGGGCGCGCGCCTGCTTTATGCGTACACGATGTACATAGACGCACCGCGCGAGTTGGTGTTTCACTTCACCGGCGACCCGGCGTCGTGGGCGCGCGATTATGACGACCAACCGCTCGAGCGACTGAGGCTGGAGTGGGAGGGCAAGCGGCACGCGCCCGGCTCGGTGATGGTGCTGTCGCCCACGCGCAAAGACGGTACGACCACGCCCGTCGGCTCGGTGAGGTTGGAGCTGATCCACTACGCCGAGAACGAGGAGATTGCCTTTCGCTACCTTACCGGCAACCACCTGATCTACCGCTTCGTATACGAGGATATGCCCGACGGGCGCACTGAGTTCACGGTCAACGTGCTGGTCGATGCGACAAGCCCGCCGCTGAATACGCTGCGGCAGCGCCTGTATGCCCGGCGGCGCAGGCGCGACTCGGTGAAGGACCACCTGGGGGTGAAGCAGGTGTTGGAAGCGAAGGCGCGGGCGGGGAGGCGCTAAAGGCTCGTTTCCAGACAAGCTCTCTACTCGGCTAACAGGAAGACCGCCTTTGGAGCGGCCATCATCGCAACGACCGGAAGAAAGGAGAAACCGATGGCAGAACGAGAGCCTGTGGCAGAAGCATTGGAGACTACCGGTATCCCCACTATGGTAACGCCCTGGGCTGAGATACGCGACAGCCTGGCCGAAGCGCAGACCACATGGCTGGCCACGGTGCGACCCGACGGGCGGCCGCACGTGGTGCCGGTCGGAGCTCTCTGGCTCGACGGCGCTTACTACGTCACGACGGGGCAGGGCACCGTCAAAGGCGACAATCTCGATCACGATCCTCACTGCGTCATCGCCCTCTCCGCACGCGGCTTCGACGTGGTAATTGAAGGCGAAGCCTCTAGAGTGAGCGACGTAGAGAAGCTCGAGCGCATAGCCCGTGCATATGCGGACCAGGGTTGGCCTGCCTACGTGCGTGACGGCGTCCTCGATGCGCCGTACAGCGCCCCCTGGACCGGCCCCGCTCCATACGATGTGTACGAAGTCACTCCCGGTAAGGTCCTTGCAATGGGCATGGGCGAGGGTAATGTCAGCAGCGCTACTCGCTACCGGTTCTGAAAGCAAGCCCGATTCCACACGTGCATACCGAATCCGAGTCTAGAGAGGCAGCAACGCACTCCCGAGCGTTGCGCGGGTGCGGTGCTTTCCGGGATCGCAGCCTCACGCCCGCGCAGATACCCTGATCCTCGTGGCAGACAGGTTACCCCTTTTACCCGCGTTTTAACGTTAGCGCCGTATCATGCGAAGGATATATCTGCGTCCCGTATGACTGCCGGCGCGCTACAGCCCGATGCTCCGGTCAAGTCTGCTCCAGGGAGGAACTGCCATGACGACGCTGAAAGAGATGCCGCCCGGTGAGAAGTACGCGCTCACCATGGCTAACATGAAGTTGGCGCAGTCGTTCGCCGTAGATTTCGCCCGCGAGCACATCTCCGAGGAAGCGGTCGAAGAGCTGCGCGAAATCTGGCGGCAGGGCGTAGCGCCGATCCCCGATGCCGCCACCGATGCCGAGAAGTACGAGATCGCCTACCGCAACTGGGCCTGGGTTGCGAAGAACAACTTCCGCTTCGTTCGCCGCCACATGGGCAGGGAGGGCCTCGCGACGTTCATACGCGCCGACGTCGAGGCGCTCAAGCGCGAGTACGAGAACGCCTCGCTCCGGTTGCTGGCCCTGGTGCGGGCGGTGGCGCCTGGCCTGGCGTTCTCCATGACGATGTCGCGTATGGTCTACCAGCTGCAGTGGCTCACGCCGTTTTCCGTCGCCGAGCCTGAGAAGAACACGGTGGTTTGCAGCATCCCGCGCTGCAAGGTGCTGGACTACGACGGTATGGAAGACGTATGCGAGATCGGCTGCCAGGTGGCCTATCCTACCTGGACGGCCGAGCAGTTCAAGGTCAAGATGAGCCCCGTGCCGCGCGGCCACAGCTGCGTCGTCACGTTGACCCCCATCCGCTAGCAGCGCGCGAGCGCCGGCTCCGCCCGGCACCCACAGCCCCGCTGCACTTGCCCATTCCTGTTGGTGTGGTATAAAATCGTGTGTCACCCCTGACTGCCGCGCGTCCTGCTGCGGCAGCGCACCCACTATCACCAGGAGGCGCACGATGTCCCTTTCTCCTGCACGCCGGATCCCCGGCATCACGTGGCGATTGCTCCTCTGTGCGGCTGTGCTCGCCGGGTTGGCGGCCGCACCGGCGCCGGGTCAGGCCCAACAGCCCCCCGCGCAGCCGACGCCCTCACCTGCCCCGATGC
>DASTEB010000509.1:0-5723 GCA_035710025.1 Chloroflexia bacterium | reverse complement strand
AGTACGTCGACCGACGTTGCGCGCAACACCGTGCGCGGGCAGTACGGACCCGGCTCGATCTTCGGCAAGCCCGTGCCCGGATACCGGCAGGACCCTGGTGTGCCTCCCGACTCGAACACCGAGACCTACGTGGCGGCGCGTTTCTTCGTGGACAACTGGCGGTGGTCGGGCGTGCCCTTCTACCTGCGCCACGGCAAGCGCCTGCCCAAGCGCGACACAGAGATTTCCATCCACTTCAAACCCGCCCCGCTCGCCCTGTTCCAGCACACCGCCTCTGACGAGCTGCAGCCCAATGTGCTCGTGCTGCACATCCAGCCGGACGAGGGCATCTCGATCCGCTTCGAGTCGAAACTGCCCGGGCAGGACATCCGCCTGCGCTCGGTCGCCATGAACTTCAACTACGGCGCGTCCTTTGGCGTGCAGCCCATCGACGCGTACGAGCGCCTGCTGTCCGACGCGATGATAGGCGACTCGACCCTGTTCACCCGCCGCGACGAAGTAGAGCTGATGTGGCAGCTTGCTACGTCTATCCTGGAGGGCTGGGAGCACATACCGCCGCCCACCTTCCCCAACTACCGCGCCGGTAGCTGGGGCCCGGGCGCCGCGGACGAATTGATAGGGCGCGACGGCCGCGCATGGAGGCGAGTCTAGTATGAACGGTTCTACCGATCCCTCCACGCCCGTCGAGCAGGCACCGCAGACCGGTGTAGACACGGGCGCTCCGGTGCCCGTCGCCATGGAGTACGTCGAGTCGCAGTTGATGGAGTTGTGGCGCGACGTAGCCGAGGCTGCCCAGGCGTCGGGCGGCGCCCAGTCGGTCACCACGGCCCAGGTGCTCAACCTGATAGTGCATGCCGAGAGCTACCAGCAGGCAAGCAGCATAGTGCCCACCATCGACCGCATCACCGCGCTGCACCCCTCGCGTGTGATCGTGGCGATCACAGACCCGGCGGAGGGCGAGATGCCGGTGCAGGCCTGGGTGTCCATTCACTGCCAGGTGCCGCCTTCGGGCGGGCGGCAGGTGTGCGCCGAGCAGGTGTCGGTGGCCGCGGGGGGCGAGCAGGCCCGCCAGCTTCCCGCGGCGATCATCCCGCTGCTCGTGCCCAGCCTGCCGGTATTCCTGTGGTGGCCCCACGGCGACCCCTTCGACGAGTACATCTTCCGCAACCTCGCCCTTTCGATCAACCGCCTGATCGTCGACTCGTCCACGTTCGAGAACCCCGAGGGCACGCTCGCCAAGATGGCCAACCAGGCGCGCAGCCAGTGGCCCAAGATCATGATCTCCGACATGAACTGGGGCCGCATCACCACCTGGCGCGAGATGATCGCCGGCTTCTTCGACGTGCCCGCGCAGCGCCCGTACCTGGACGAGATCGGGCACGTCAACATCCAGTACGCCATCACACCCGGCCCGCGCGAAGGGCGCCACGGCCCTGTGAACCGCACCCAGGCGCTGTTGATGGCCGGGTGGCTGGCGAGCCGCCTCGGGTGGGAGTTCGGCGAGAACATCTACCAGTTGATACACACCGAGGCCAGCCCCGTTCCCCAGGCGCACCTCAACATGCGCGCCCGCAAGCACCCCGTCACTGTAGACATCGAGCCTGTCATGGCCAAGGCCCCGGTGTCCGGGGACCTGCTCTGCGTGACGCTCGAAGCCCCCGGAGAGGCCCCCGACAAGCCCAACGCCCGTTTCGCCGTCACCCTGAACGACGCCCGCGATGCCTGCGTCATGGCGGTGAGCCTGATAGACTCGGAGCCTGTGCAGCGCACCTCGCACCTGCAGCCCATCGACACGGGCGACCTGCTCAACCAGGATCTGGAGATGTACAGCCACGACACCGTGTACGAAGAGGCGCTGGCGGTGGTCGGCCGCATCATCCGGGGCACGCGCCACACCACGCGCTCCACCGAGATGTCGCACCGGATGCCCACGGGCGAGCCGATCAGCGCGGCCCCGGGCGGACGCCAGCAAACTCAGGCCGCGCCGCCCGGCGCCCAACCCCCGGCCTCCCAGCCCCAGCCCGGCCGCGGCGACGAGACAGGCCCGCAGCGCCTCGACACAACTACCAGGCGAGGTCTGTAGCATGGAGCACGCGCCTGCCTACGGCATGAGGGTGTACATCAAGCAATCGGCGCGCGGTGTGGCATATACCGCGGCCGAGGTCTTCCTGCGGCTGGCCAAGCAGGCCGCGGCCGAGGGGCGGCGCTTTCGCGCGGCCTTGTCGGGCGGCTCGACCCCGAAGATGCTGTACGAGCTGCTGGCGTCGGAGACCAACATTTTCCGAGCCGATATGCCCTGGGAGAGCATAGACTTCTTCTTCGGCGACGAGCGCTGGGTGCCCCACGACCACCCCGACAACAACTTCAAGCTGGCCGACGACTTCCTCTTCCATCCCCTTGACATCCCGGGGGCGAACGTCTACCCCATCCGCACCACCGGCGTTGACCCCGACGAGTCGGCCCGGCAGTACGAGGCCACCCTGCGCGACGTGTTCGGCGCGGGACCGGGCGAGGTGCCCGCGTTCGACCTGGTGTTCCTCGGCATGGGCGACGATGGGCATACCTGCTCGCTCTTCCCCGGCACCGACGCCGTACACGAGAACGAGCGCCTGGTCGATGCGGTGTTCGTACCCAAGTTGAGGGCCAACCGGATAACGCTCACGCCGCCGGTGCTCAACGCGGCCGTGCAGTCGCTCGTCATGGTGGCGGGCGCCGCAAAAGCCCCCGCTCTGCGCGAGGTGCTGGAGGGCGCGTACGAGCCTGACCGCTTCCCAAGCCAGGTGCTGCGCAACTCCCTCGGCCAGGTCACCTGGCTGGTGGACAAAGAGGCCGCGGGCCAGCTACAGGGCGACTACCCGCAGGCGTGATGCATGACGGGTCGTGATGCGTGATGCGTGACCTCACTTGAGCATAACGGCTTACTCCGCACTACCCGCCACCTCCATGCTCACGCATCACGTATAATATCCCCATGCCTACACCAACACGCGATATTGAGATCGTGCCCTCCATCCTCTCGGCCGACTTCGCCCGGCTTGGCGAGCAGGTGCGCGAGGCCGAAGCGGCCGGCGCCGACCGTATCCAGGTCGACGTGATGGACGGCCGCTTCGTGCCCAACATCACCATCGGCTGGCCGGTGATCGAGGCCATCCGCCCCTACTGCTCGATCCCCATCGAAGCGCACCTGATGATCTCGCACCCCGAGCCTTACATCGCCGAGTTCGCCCGCGCCGGGGCCGACTACATCATCGTGCACGCCGAGACCTGCCCCCACCTGCACCGCACCATCCAGCAGATACGCGATCTGGGTAAGGGCGTCGGCGTGGCGCTCAATCCGTCCACACCCCTCGTGGCGCTGGAGGAAGTGGTGGAGTACATCGACCTTGCCCTCGTGATGACGGTCAACCCCGGCTTCGGCGGGCAGGACTTCATCTACTCCATGCTGCCCAAGCTGCGCCGCCTGCGCGCGCTGCTCGACGAGCGCGACCTTGACGTAGATATCGAGGTGGACGGGGGCATCGGCCTCGACACTATCGCGGCGGCGGTGGACGCCGGGGCCAACCTGTTGGTGGCAGGCTCGGCCGTGTACGGCAGGCCCGAGGGCGTGGCCGAGGCCATCCGCGGGCTGCGCGACGCAATCGAAGTGGGCACCGGACGGAGCTAGCCCACCGCACCCACCGCACCCACCACACAACACCTGAATAGAGAGGCAGGCAATCTTCATGACCGCTACGACTGACAAACCCGCCCCGACCCTCCCGCGGTGGGACCTTACCCCTTATTTCCCCGGCCTCGACACGCCTGAGTACGAGGAAGGATTCCGTTCGGTGGTCCGCGCCATCGACGGCCTGACCGAGCTGTTCGACCGCCACGGCGTCGGCGTATCTGACCCCGGCCCCCTGACCGGCGAAAGCGTGAGCGCGGTCGAGGAGGTGATCGGCCGCTTCAACGACGTGCTGGAGGAGTACCGCACGCTGCTCGCCTACGTCAGCGCCGAGTTCTCTACCAAGACGGGCGACCCCACCGCACAGAAGCGCCTGAGCGAAGCCCAGGGCCAGACGGTGCGCCTCACCAAGCTTGGCACCCGCTGGACCGACTGGGTGGGCAAGCTTGATGTCGAGGGGCTGATCGCCCGCTCCCAGGTAGCCGCCGACCACGCGTATAACCTGCGTAAGGCCCACGAGAGCGCGCTCCACCTCATGTCGCCCGCCGAAGAGGCGCTCGCCGCCGAGTTGAGCCTGTCGGGTGGATCGGCCTGGGAGAAGCTGCATTCCAGCGTGTCGTCCCAGATCATGGTTCCGGTGGAGAAAGAGCCGGGCAAGCCCGAGCCGCTCCCCATGAGCGTGGTTCGCACCCTGGCGTTTAGCCCCGACCGCGATCTGCGCCGCCGCGCCTACGAAGCCGAGCTAAAGGCCTGGAAGGATTACGAGGTGCCCCTTGCCGCCGCGCTCAACGGCGTGAAGGGCGAGGTCAATACATTGTCCAGGCGGCGCAAGTGGGACACTGCCCTCGACCAGGCCGTGTTCGACAGCAACATCGACCGCCAGACGCTGGAGGCGATGCTGCAGGCCGCCCATGAGTCGTTCCCCGACTTTCGCCGTTACCTGCGCGCCAAGGCTCGCGCCCTCAGCCTCGAGCGCCTTGCGTGGTACGACATCTTTGCCCCCATGGGCGAGGGCACCCGCGTGTGGGAGTATCCCGACGCCCGCGATTTCATCGTCAGGCAGTTCGGCACTTACTCTGACAAGATGAGCGCGTTCGCCGCCCGAGCCTTCGATGAGAACTGGATCGACGCCGAGCCGCGAGCCGGCAAGCGTGACGGTGCATTCTGCGTGGGTATGCGTAAGGACGAGTCGCGCGTGTTCGCCAATTACCAGCCGTCCTACCGGGGTATGAGCACGCTGGCCCACGAGCTTGGCCACGGATACCACAATCTCGTCAAGGCCGACCGCACCATGCTGCAGAAGCAGACGCCCATGACGCTGGCCGAGACCGCCAGCATCTTCTGCGAGACGATAGTGCGCGAGGCGGCGCTGAAAGAGGCAAACGAGGCCGAGGCGCTGGCGATCCTCGAGGGGTCGGTGCAGGACGCGGCGCAGGTAGTAGTTGACATAACTAGCAGGTTCATCTTCGAGTCCCGCGTGTTCGAGCAGAGGCGCGAGCGCGAATTGACGCCCGGTGAGTTCTGCGAGATCATGATTCAGGCGCAGAAGGAGACCTACGGCGACGGACTGGACGAGAACGCGCTGCACGCATATATGTGGGCCGTGAAGCCTCACTACTACCGGCCCGGCCTGTCGTTCTACAACTTCCCCTACATGTTCGGCCTGCTGTTCGGGCTGGGCCTGTACGCCCAGTACCGCCAGGACCCCGACGCCTTCCGCAGCAGCTACGACGACCTGCTCTCCTCGACCGGCATGGACGATGCAGCGACTCTGGCCGCGCGCTTCGGCATAGACGTGCGCACGCCCGACTTCTGGCGCTCCAGCCTCGCCATCATCAAGCAGGACATCGACCGCTTCGACAGCCTCGTCCCGGCAGGGCAGGGCACGAGCAAGTAAGCGCAGGAACAGGAGAAAGCAAGGATGCCGATCTACGAGTACTGGTGCCGCCAATGCGCGGCCGGGTTTGACAAGCTACAGCCGATGGGCACCGCCTCGGACGAGGCAAAGTGCCCGCGCTGCGGCGCTCCCGCGAAGAAGATGCTCTCGCTGGTAGCCGCC
>DASTEB010000508.1:0-3346 GCA_035710025.1 Chloroflexia bacterium | reverse complement strand
CGCGTTGAACACCTCGGGGTGCGCCTTCTCGATCTCGTCGAACAGGACCACCTGGTACGGGCGCCTGCGCACCGACTCGGTAAGCTGGCCGCCCTCGTCGTAACCCACGTAGCCGGGAGGCGAGCCGATCATGCGGGCGACGGTGTGCCGCTCGCCGTACTCGCTCATGTCCACGCGGACGATGGCATCCTCCGAGCCGAACATGTAGTCGGCCAGGGCCTTAGCAAGCTCGGTCTTACCCACGCCGGTCGGGCCGACGAAGATGAACGAGCCGATAGGCCGCCGCGGGTCGCGCAGGCCGGAGCGTGCGCGCCGGATCGCGTCCGACACCGCCTCGATAGCCTCCTGCTGGCCGATGACGCGCTTGTGCAGCTCGCCCTCCATGTCCAGCAAGCGGGCCATCTCCTCCTGCACCATACGCTGGACGGGCACGCCGGTCCACTTCGAGACCACGTCGGCCACGTCCTCCTCGTCCACCTGCTCGTCGATGTTGTGCTCGGCGAACCACTGAGAGCGGCGCTCCTCGAACTCCTCGCCGAGGACCAGCCTCTCCTGCTTGAGGCTCATCGCCTCCTCGTACTCCTGCCGCTGGCTGGCCTCTTCCATCTGGTGCGAGAGGTCGTCCAGGCGGTTCTGCATGTCGCGCAGGTCCGACGGCATATTGAACACCGCCAGGCGCACCTTGGAGGCCGCCTCGTCCATCAGGTCGATGGCCTTGTCGGGCAGGAAGCGGTCGGCGATGTAGCGGCTCGACAGCCTCACGGCAGCTTCGACCGCCTCGTTGGTGATCTTGAGGTTGTGGTGTTCCTCGTAGCGAGGCTTGAGGCCCAGCAGGATCTGGATCGAGTCGTCTACCGAAGGCTGGTCCACGTACACCGGGGCAAACCGGCGCTCGAGGGCCTGGTCCTTCTCGATCTTGCGGTACTCGGAAAGGGTAGTGGCGCCCACGCACTGCAAGTCGCCGCGAGCCAGCGCGGGCTTGAGGATGTTGGCCGCATCGAGCGCGCCCTCGGCAGCGCCCGCACCCACTACGGTGTGCAGCTCGTCTATGAAGAGGATGATCTCCTTGCGAGCGCGCTTCACCTCTTCCATCACGGTCTTGAGGCGCTCTTCGAACTCGCCGCGGAACTTGGAACCGGCGACCATGGCCGGAAGGTCGAGCGCGAGCACGCGCTTGCCCTTCAGCAGGTCGGGCACCTCGCCCGCCGCGATCGACTGGGCCAGGCCCTCCACGATGGCGGTCTTGCCCACGCCCGGCTCGCCGATCAGCACGGGGTTATTCTTGGTGCGGCGCACCAGCACCTGCATCACGCGCTGGATCTCGTCGGCCCGGCCGATAACCGGGTCAAGCTGGCCCTCGCGCGCCGCGCGGGTCAGGTCGATGCTGAAGCGCTCGAGCGCCTCGTAGTGCTCCTCGGGGTTCGCGTCGGTAACGCGGCGGTCGCCGCGGATCTCGCGAAGGACGGCGTAGATCTTCTCCTGGTCGATTTCAGCCTCCATGAGCAGACGTCCCGTGACGCCGCCCCGCTCGCCGGCGATGGCCAGCAGCAGGTGCTCGGTGGAGATGAAGTCGTCGTTCAGGCGGTCGGCTTCCTCGGCCGCGCCCTGCAGCACGCGATTGGCGCGCAGGGTGATATAGCCGGTGGCGGTGCCTCGGCTCGAGGTGAAGTTGGGGGTATTGCTCAGGCCCGACTCCAGCTTGCGTGTCATCCCGTGCACGTCGCCGCCCAACCGCGTGATTATCTGGGCGGGCAGGCTGCCGCGCTGCTGGAGTAGGGCCAGGAATACGTGCTCGACGTCAAGCTGCGTGTGCTGCTTGGCGAACATGATCTGCTGCGCCCGCTGCAGCGCTTCCTGTGCCTTCTCGGTAAATCTGCTCATCATGGCTTTGTTCTCGTTTCTCTACTTCCTAACATCATTATATGGAGCATTACAACAATCGTGCCACTGCGGATTGGCTGATTTCTACTACTTCTCTTTGCTTATTTTGTTATCGCGTTTGGTAGTAGCCGTAGTAGTGGCGTGGGGACCACCGGCCTCCGGCAATCGCTGCGGCGGTGCCGTGGGAGGGCGGCGTGCGGGTGGCGTAATTGTAATGCCTGCGTGTTTGGTGGGGATTATTTTGCACATTGCGGGCCACCGTACTCCTACGTGTTCCCGCGTGTCCGGGGCGCCATCGCCCCGTGTGGCCCCGGCCGCTGCAGGCCGGGTAAAGCGTGCTGCTGTCGCGTGCGTCGTGTGTGTGCTCTACTCCAGGTCCAATTCTCGTCTCAGTGCGTCCAGCTCGGCTTCCATCTGGCGGCGCATCCTCTCCATCTCCTCGCGCATCTGCACCATCCTCTCGCGCATGTTGAGGATGGCCTCGGCGCCCGCCAGGTTGACCCCGAGGTCGGTGGTCAGCCTCATTATACAGCGCACCCTGTCGATATCTCGCTCCGAGTACAGCCGGATCTTGCCTCCGCTCCTCTGCGGTTCTATCAGGCCTTCGCGCTCGTACAGGCGGAGCGTCTGGGGGTGTACCCCCAGCATTTGAGCCGCTATGCTTATCACGTAGCGAGGTTGCTCGTCGGCGTTGACGCTTGTGTCCTGCCGCAGCCGAAACCCGTAACGGGTCACGGAGCGGCGCTCTTGGCGCCCGGCGGCGGTGCGTTCATCTTTCATGACTTGCCGCCTCCGCGCTCGTTATATATACGCTGCAGCTCCGTATAGAGTTGCTTTTCCTGCTCGCCCAGCTCGGTGGGCAGTTGCACGTCAAGAATGGCGTACAGGTCGCCGCGCTTGTCGGGCTGCTTGAGGTGGGGCATGCCCTGGCCGGTGAGCTTGAACGTGCGCCCGTTCTGGGTGCCCGCGGGGATTTTCAGCGCGAGCTTTGTGCCCTTCGGGGTCGGTACGTTGACCTCGCCGCCGAGCACTGCCGTGTACAGGGGCACCTGCACGTGGGTGTACAGGTCGTCGCCCTTGCGCTCGAAACGCTTGCTCTGCGCGACGCGCACCCGAAGGTACAGGTCGCCCTTGCCGCCGCCCGCATAGCCCGGGCCTCCCTCGCCCGCGACACGCACGCGCGAGCCGGTATGCACTCCCGGGGGGATCTTCACCTCGAGCCGCTTTGTGCGGCCGACAGTGCCCGCGCCGTTACACGTTGGACACACGCGGTTGCCCGATACGCCCGCGCCGCCGCAAGTCGGGCAGCCCTCGGGCACGTCCATCTGCAGCACGCGCTGGGTGACGGTGAAGGCCTCTTCCAGCGTGACCTCGATTTCGTGCTCGTAGTCCTCGCCCACGCGGGGCTGGGTGCGCACGCGACCGCCGGTGTAGTACTGAGTGCCGCCGCGCCCGGCGCCCCGGC
>DASTEB010000507.1:0-2690 GCA_035710025.1 Chloroflexia bacterium | reverse complement strand
ACGCGATGCCCCTGCCCGACAACCGGAAATGAGAAGTACAGAGGTCGGGCGGCCATCACGGCTTGCCCGACCTCTGTATGCGCGTCTGGGGTTACTCCCTCTCGCTGCCCATCTTCTCGTATAGCTCCTGGCGCCGCGCCTCCAGCTTGAGCCGCTCGGCGCGCTGCGCATTCAGGTGGCGCAGCAGCACCCCGGCTGCGGCCACCAGCGCGAGCAGCGACACCGCCCAGCCCAGCACGAACACCACGCTGGTCTGGAACAGCGCCCGGGTCAGGAACCCAAGCCCGCAGAACAGCACGCCCGCCACCAGCAGGATCCAGAAGAAGACGTTGGAACACGCCGCGCCTTGCGCCGCCTCGATCCCGGCGATCTGCTTGCTCAGCTCGAATTGCTCCGCGGCAAACGGCTCCAGGCCGATGCTGCTGCCCTTGCGCTGCACGGTATACTCGCTGCCGCAGCGGCCGCACGCCAGGTACTCGATGCGCGGCATCACCGTCAGCCTGTACCCGCACGCCGGGCACACGATTCGTATTCCTTCGACGTCCATACGCTCCCAATATAACACGCGGCACGCACTTTCCGCCCCCCGAGCGCGCCCCATTCTTCACGCGGTATTTACCAACCCACACCGACTGATTTACCCAATACGCGTATACTGTATGCTGGGTCGTGGTAGGCGGCCCTATCCTTTGCCGTGGAGCGTGGATGGACGGTCTGCTGATCGCGCTGTTCAACATCATCGTGATCGACCTGACCCTGAGCGGCGACAACGCGGTGGTGATCGGGATGGCGGTCCGCAAGCTGCCGCCCCGCCAGAAGCGCGTCGCCATTCTCGCGGGCGGCGGGCTTGCGATCGCTCTGCGCATCGCCCTGACTGCCGTCGCCACGTTCCTGCTCACCGTGCCGCTGTTGCGAGCCGTGGGTGGCCTGGTCCTCCTTTGGATAACGTACCATCTCATAACGGCCGACGACGACTCGGGCCACACAACTAATGTAGAGGGCAACTCCCACCTCTGGGACGCCATGCGCACCATCATCATCGCCGACGTCACCATGAGCACCGACAACGTGCTCGCCGTCGGGGCGGCGGCCCACGGCGACATCCCCCTCCTCATCTTCGGCCTGACGCTCAGCATGGCAATCCTGGTCATGGGGGGCACCATCGTGTCGGTGCTGATGAGCAAGATCGGCTGGCTGGTTTACGTTGGCGCGGGCGTGCTCGTCGTGCTTGCTGGCGAGATGATAGCGAGCGACACGTGGCTGCTCGAGCGCGGCTGGCTGCCCGAAGAAGGGTGGGTACCGTGGGCTCTGACCGCGGCGGGCGCCGTGCTCGTGGTCGCCGCGATCGTGCTCAAGCGCAGGCGCCGCGACCGGGCCCGGCACGCGATGCAGCATGCGGCTGCTCTCGCGGTCGAGCCGGACACCGTCGATGCGCGAACGCTCCCCGGAGCGCCGCTCTCCTGACCATCAAGCGCCTGCCAATCACCCCACGTGCTTGCATCTCGTTACGCACCTTTGCGCCTTTGCGTCATTGCGTTTCACGCATTCTGCACACGGGTAGTTGACCGTCAACTACACCCGGTGTAAGATGCTCCTGGCTGCGCGGTGCCCTTCCGCCGGAGTACTTTTCGCCGCGCGCCGGAGAGCGCCAATGGCTCGCGGCCAACCCGCCCCTACACCACAGGAACAGCCGCACGCGGCGCAGCAGGCGCCCGCCGCGCCGAGCGCGCGCCCGTTCGCCGGTCTGATCCCCGACCTGCGCCCTGGCGAGGGCGTGGTCCTTCTGGCGCGCCGCCACCCGCTGACCATCCTGCGCGCGGTGCTGTTCCCGCTCGTGCTACTCGTTCTGTGGGTGCCCGGGCTGCTGCTGGCGCTGTCGTTCAGCGAAAGCCTGCGGGCCGACCCGCTTCTCAACCCGGGAGGTCCTCCCGCGTGGGCTTCGACCGCAGCGCTGCTCGTGTACCTCGGGCTTGGCGGGCTGCTGCTCGCCTGGCTCCTGTACGCCGCGGCCAACTGGCGCTCCGACTGGGTCGCGCTGACTACGCGCCGGGTGATCTTCATGGAAAAAACCCTGTTCATCCGCGAGGCGCGGCGTGAGGCCCCGCTGCTCAAGGTGCAGAACGTGCTGGCGGACTACCCCAACGGCGTCGCTATCGCGTTCGACTACGGCGATCTGTCGGTTGACACTTCCGGCACTGGCACGCTCACGTTCCGCTCCGTGCCGCGCCCCCGGGCATTCCGCGACGCCATCTTCGGCCAGCAGAAGCTGCTCCAGTCGAGCGAGCCGCCCCCCGAAGACCGCCGCGCCGCGGCCGTGCTCGGCATCGTGCAGGGCCGTGACCCCGCTCCGCCGCGCTCCGGGCGGAACCGTTCGGCTCCCTCCGTCGTTTCAGGATATGGAGCCCTCGCGCAGTTCCTCCCACTCGCGCCCATGCGCCAGGGCAATCGCGTGACCTGGCACAAGCACTGGTGGTTCCTGGTGCGCGCCGTCGCGTTGCCCGCGTTTGTGTGGCTGCAGGTGGTCGGCGCGTGGCTGGCCGCCGCAGCGTTGGCCGACCCGTTGGCGTTCGGCCCGGCGGTCGCGGCACTCGGGTGGGCGGCGGTCGGCATGACGCCGGTGTGCTTCTTCTGGGCGCTCTGGGCATGGGAGGACTGGCGCAACGACACCTACCGCATCGACGGCGAGCGCC
>DASTEB010000506.1:0-3688 GCA_035710025.1 Chloroflexia bacterium | reverse complement strand
GTGTCTTTGGGCGCGGTAAGCTCATATTCACGCGGATTGACCGCGTCTCCCATAGACATCAGAGCGCGCTTGTACTCGAGCAGTAGCGCGGCGCTCAAGATGCGCTCCATGTTGCCGGTCTCATAGTTCTTTATCACCGTGGCGAGCGAGTTCGACTCCCAAAGAGTGTAGCGCTTGTGCGCCCCCGCCCGACGCCCGGTCGCCCCGCCGATGTGCCGTACTACCGCGTCGGGGGCGTAGGCCACGGCATGGCCAAGGAGCCACAACCGCCAGCCGAGGTCGACGTCCTCGAAGTAAGCGAAGTACTCGGGGTCAAAGCCGCCGACCTCCAGGAAGGTCGAGCGCTTAATGAGCATCGCGCCGCCGGACGCGAAAAGCACGGGACTGCCCGGGCCGGGCGGTTCGGGAGTATCGGGCCAGCCCCAGGTAGAGTGGGGCCTCCCAGCCGCGAACAGATTGCTCCCGGCGCCGTCGTACTCGACCTCGCTGCCGTCGCGGGACACGATGCGCGACGCGGCGCACACTGTGCCTTCCGGCCCCGCCTCCAATGCCGCAAGTAATGCGTTGAGCCACTGTGGGTCAGGTATCGCGTCGTTGTTGAGGAAAGCGACGTATTCCCCCGTTGCTGCCGCTGCGCCCTTGTTGCACGCAGGCGCGAAGCCCATGTTCCCCTGGAGAGGCACGACTTGAACGGAGGCGAAGCGCCTCGCGAGCATTTCGCGCGTGCGGTCGGTTGAGCCGTTGTCGACCACCACTACCGAGAGGCGGGCGTCCGGGTAATCCAATCTCTGGACCGCTTGCAGGCACTCGGACAGCAGAGCCGCGTTGTTGTGCGTTGGGATGACTACCGAGATTGTCGGGGGAGTTGTCCGGCTCTGATTCTCGTTTGTGTTGCTCATGTCCTCTCCCCGTTGAACTCGAGCTTCATCTGCAGGGCTCCGGGGGCGGGCAACCCATCCTCGTACCGCTGTGCATGGACACCTTGCGCGGTCGGCACGGCGTACAGCGAGACCGCGTCACCGGGCACCGCATCGGGCGACTCGGCCGAGAAGTGATACCACCGGCCGGCCGAGTCGTCCAGCACGGGGAAGCGCAGGGCGACTGTCTGCCCGTCGCGCAGGCGGTAGGTAGGGATGTCCACAGAGTGGAGATCGGCCTCCGCGCCCGGATTTGCGCGCAAGTGCAGCACCAGGCGCGAAGTTGAGGGCTTACCGCGCACCGCCACGCGCACGCGCACGCCGCTCAGGCCGTTGTGGGGCACGAAGAAGCGCTGGCCGTGGCTCCGGCCGACGACGATGTCGGAGAGTGGGTACGCGCCAGTACCGTCGCCGCCTGTTGCGCGTGTTGCGCCTGCACGCTTGAGCAGCGTGCCGACGAGATCGCGCGAGCGCGCCGTGGCCTGCGCGATCGGCTGCCTGCGCCGCAAATATACCCTTCGCAGCTTCTCCGGCAGTTCCCGATTCCACGTGTCCTCGATGACGTAACCCGCCGGCGGACCAGTGTAGGCGGCTCGTCCAGGTCCGGCAGCGACTTTTCCGGCCGGCGCGTCCTTCGGTTTGGCGGCTTCCCTTCGTTGGGACCGCATGTACGGCCGCCGCACGAACTCGGCAAGCGGCTCGACCGTATTGATCCAGTTGAATCGCGCGATGGCCAATCGTTGAGCGTTGCGCCCACGCTTCTCTGCTTCCGCCGGGTTAGCCAATATGCTAATGACCACTTCGCGCAATGCATCCTGGTCGTCATGCAGGACGACCCAGCCGGCCTCGTACTCGCGAATGTGCTCGGCTACCTCGCTGTACGCGCCGTGGATCACCGGCAACCCGCACCAGAGGTAATGCACTGTACGGCTCGGGAACGCCAACCTCCGCTCGGCATTTGGCACCATAACGTCGACGGCGACGTGGGAGCGGCGGTATCGTTCCACCAGCTTGTCGTGAGGCAACAGCCCGCTGCGCGTGACACGCGACGACGACTCGAGCGCCTCGAGTAGCGGTCCATAGTGACCTGTATGCACTGGGTAGAAGGGGTGCGGCCCGCCAATTACCTCCAGCACGCCGGCGCCCTGCTCCTCCAGCACCTGTGTAGCAGTCAGCAGCGCGGGGGCGGGATTCTGCCAGGGTAGGAAGATCCCCCCGTAAACGAAGCGAACCGGCTCATCTGCGCCCGGTTCGGGCCAGATGTGCTCGGGCGGGTTTGGGCCGGCCGAGTACGGAATTACGGCCAGCGCCGACTCAAGCTCTTCCGGCGTCAGTCCCGCCTCCAGTAGCCAGGCGTCGAAGTAGTAACGCTGCCTCTCGCCGATGCAGGAGAAGAAGTCCCCTTGCCGAAGCGCCTGGACCTTCTCGTCCGAGTTAGTGTCGGCGTCCTGGTGGCCCTGATAGGCGCGCTCCAGCAGATGCGGGCCTGTCAGGTCGATGGCAAGCGGCACGTTAACACGCGGGGTCCAGACAACGTTCGGCCACCCGCACGACACGACCACGTCGGGTACCGTCGCGTCGATGATCGACTGGAGATTCTGAGGAGTCCAGGCGCCGTCGACATACTCAGCCGGGACTTCGCCCTCGCGACCTTCGATGGCGGGCGCAGGCATCGTGTAGTGCACACTGTGGCCGCGCGCCTCCAGTCCCTGGCCGAGTGCCCAGGCTCGTATGCCTGAGCCGCTAGCGGGGATATCACCCACGGGCAGCACGTCGGGACTGACCAACAGCACCTGCTTCGGCACATCGGCCCACAGGTCGTGCAGGCCGAACGCGTCAAGGATGGCGTGCTGGGCCACGGCGTACGGCGCGTCGGATGCGTGGTTGATCCAGTTCACCCTGCCCGGCTGACCGAAGAGCGCGAACAGCTCCTCGTCGGTTCGCACGCGCCGCTGCTGCACCCACTCGCGCTTTGCCCGGAAGGCCACGAGGTTGTCGGCGAATTCATTGGCCGCAAGCACAGCGGCTACGGCATTGCGGTGCACGCTGGTGTCCGGCTCCTGGTTGCGCTCGGGGCTGTTCCAGTCGTAGTCGGACAGGTCGTCCCCGGTCACGTTGAGATAACGCACGGTGCGTTGGCCCAACAGCAGCAGCGCCGCCGACAAGATGCGATCGACGTTGCGCTCCTCGTAGTTCTTGTAGATCGTGTAGAGGGCGTTACGCTCGTACAGCACGTACATCCGGTGTCCGGGGATAGCGCCAGCGGTGCCGTGGTGGCGGTGGTAGGTGATAGCGGTCGGCGTGAGGGTAACTCGGTGCCCGAGCAGCCACAGGCGCCATCCGAGGTCCACGTCTTCGAAGAAGGCGAAATAGTCGGGGTCGAAGCCCCCGGTACCGAGGAACACGGCTCTATCTATCAGCATCGAGCCGCCGCAAGCAAACAGGATGTCACGCGGCGCGATTGTGCCCGGCACGTATGGCTTACCCCACGACGGCTGGAAGCCAAAGCCGTGGAAGTTGACCCCGCCCGCCTGGAAGTCGATGGTCTTCCCTTCCCAATCGAGCATGAGCGAGGAAGTACACACTACACCGGAGTCGCGCCCCGCGAGCACCGACCGGACCATCTCGCTCAGCCAGTCAGGCTCAACGCGCGTGTCGTTGTTCAGTAAGGCGACGTACTCCCCGGAGGCGTGTTCTGCCCCATAATTGTTGCCCGCGGCGAAGCCAAGGTTGGCGCCGGTCTCGACCACGCGAACGCCGGGGAAGCGTCT
>DASTEB010000505.1:0-5012 GCA_035710025.1 Chloroflexia bacterium | reverse complement strand
TGCCCGAACACGCTCAGCGCCACGAACTGGTCGCGCGTGAGGCCGCGCCAGAAGTTGCGGTGCGCCCCGATGCGAAAGCCCCGCACGCTCCCCTCCAGCAGTCGTACCACCTTCAAGAAATCACGCTCGGTGTAGGAAAGCGCCTCGCCCGCCATGGCCGCGCGCGCCAGCCGCTGCGCCTCGATGTCGTGCAAGATCAGCCCACGGAGCAGCGGGTCGTCCCTGTCCTCGGGGTGGGCCTCCTCGATCGCGTGCTCCAGGCTCAGGCAGGTGCTCATCACGTCCAGGTGCGTACGCCACCGCTCCCTGTCGCGGTCGGGCAGGTTGAGCGTATATGGCAGCTCAAAAGGCGCGCCCGCCCTCTCCGGCTGCTCGGGGTCGACCTCCGCTTTCGGCAGCGTGACCAGCCTGGACGCCACCAGGCTCAGGTGCCTCATCTCGTCGAAGGTCCACCTGTTCAGCAGGCCCCTGGTCGTGTAATCGGCCTCGTCGTCCAGCAGCGGGCCGTCGCACTGCAGGAAGTGCGACAGGTAGGCCAGCAGCAGCCGGTAGCGCAGGTTGAACAGCTTGGCCCACTTGAGCGACCGCGGATGGGTGATGCGTCCCCCCTCAGGCTCAATCGTAACGCCTTCACTCGGTCCGGTATCGGGGTCAACCGGCACCGGGTACACCGGCTCCCACGCCTGCTCGCCGCCCGCGCCTGCCTCCGGGAACTCGCGGTAGATGGCCAGCAGGCGCTGGTAGTGCGAGGGGCGATCCGCCGAATCCTCCATCCCCTCGCCCTGCTCGGCAAGCTCCGATATGGCCGCGAGCGCGTCCGGCAGGCCCACTATATCGGGCACCAGCACCGAGGCTGCCCCGCCCCAGGCATCGTAGCGCGCCAGCCGCGTGCCGGCGTCCGCCGCGAAGTCGTCCTCCGACAGGTGGGCCTCGCCCCCCGGCTCGGATGGCGAGAGCAGCTGCATCACCCGCGCATAGATCTCCCCCACCTGGTTGGCCGGAATGCTGCCCGACCCCGTGGCCCGCGTCACTATCTCCTCGGTCTCTTCCGACGGCTCGCGCACGAACGGCATCTCGGCCACCACGTACTTGGCCAGCGACCCCTTGCTCAGCGGCTCCAGCCTGAAGGGGAACGGGTACAGCCCGCTGCGGAACGGGTAGTCCTCGCGCTCCAGGTTCAGCGGGCCGCCGATCAGTCGCAGCAGGTTCTGCACGGTAATCAGGTGGCCCATCTCCTCCCGCGCAATCTCGAGCAGCGTCCGCTTCCATGCCCTCACCTTCGGCCCGTGCTCCGGCGGCACCTCTTTGGGCGACTTGAGCGAGTAGGCCGCGTAGAGATACTGCACCAGCAGCGCGTGCTCTATCTCCGCGCCGGTGTGCAGCAGGAACACAACCTCGTCCCGCGGGGCCAGCGGCGGGTCGTGCGTCGGTATCTCGAAAATCGCGGGCGCATCAGGCCCGGGCGGGGTCCAGCGCAGGTGCTTCTGTGTCTTTTTGCCTGCCATGGCGCGCCTTCCTTCCGGTCGGATGTGGGGTCAGTACACCTTGTAGCGGTGTGATAGCGCATCGCGGCGAAAGCTGTCAAGGGCAAGGTGCCTGGCCTGCCTTAGCGCCCGCAACCTTAGCGCCTGACGAGACAGTAGACCCCTGTTGCAGGCCCCGGTGCGATATAATACCCATCATTTGCGTAGAACATTGGGGCTAAGAAGTTGCGGAGAGCATCACAATGCTCTCGCGCCCGCTCCCCCTTATGAGATTCCCACCCGCAATTCAAGCACACCATTGAAAGCAATCAGCATAGAGGTAGAACTCGATGCCAGTTACGCGTACATTCCTCTTTACCGACATAGAAGGCAGCACTCGCAGCGAGCAGCGCGACCCCGTATCCTGGGCCAAGAACCACAGGCTGCACGACCGCATACTCGAAGAGGCCGTGCGTGCCAACAACGGCGAGGTATACAAGAACACGGGCGACGGCTACCAGGCCGCGTTCGTGAATGCCCCCGACGCGCTCAAAGCCGCCCTGCAAATCCAGCGCGCCCTCAACGGCACCGAATGGAACGGCACGACGCCTGTCCGTGTCCGAATCGGCCTCCATACGGGCCAGGCCGAGCAAAGAGGCTCCGATTACCTGGGCGACGATCTGCACAGGGCAGCCCGCCTGATGGACGCCGGGCACGGCGGCCAGGTCATCCTGTCGCTGGTTACGTGTGAGCTTGTGCGCGAGGCGCTCAGGCGAGACCCCGAACTGGATGGGGTCGAGTTGCGGGACCTCGGGGATTACACACTCAAAGACCTCTCGCGCCCCGAGCGCATCTTCCAGCTTGCGGCGCAGGGCCTCGACACGAGCTTCCCCGCCCTGCGAGCCGAGAGCGCCTCCTTCACCAACCTCCCCGCCGAGATGGGCGCGTTCATCGGCCGCCGCGAAGAGATCGCCGCTCTGCGCGAGCAGTTGTCGGGCACGCGCCTGCTCACCATTTCGGGCACGGCAGGCGTCGGCAAGACCCGCACCGCCCTGCAACTGGCCCGGGAAGTGTCGGCGGACTTCCGGGACGGCGTCGGGCTGGTCGAGCTTGGACCGGTATCCGACCCCGACCTCGTTGTGCAGACCGTCGCTTCGGTGTTCGGCGTGCGCGAGAGCGGCGCGTCCTCCCTGCGAGAAAGCCTGGTCTTCTACCTGCAAAAGAAGGCGGTGCTGCTCATCTTCGACAACTGCGAGCACCTGCTGGACGCCTGCGCCGACTTTATCGGCACCCTCCTTAACAAGTCACAGGCGCTGAAGGTGATAGCCACCGGCCGCGAGCGCCTCGACATAGACGGCGAGACCGTCTACAGCCTGCAGATGCTGCCGGTGCCGAAAGCGCCCCAGAAGGTTACCCTGGACGACCTGTCCTCCTATGCCGCGCTGGAGCTGTTCGCCGAGGAGGCCCGCAACGCCGACGCTTCGTTCAAGGTCACGAGCAACAACGTCGCCAGAATAGCCGAGATATGCAAGCACCTCGACGGCAACGCTCTCGCCATCCGGCTCGCTGCCTCGCTTACGCCGACCCTGTCGGTAGACGAGATGGCGAGCAGGCTGCGCGAGCGCTTCGACGTGCTCGTGCAGGGGCGCAGGCAGACTGTCGCCCGGCACAGGACGCTCAAGGCCGCCATGGACTGGAGCTACGAGCTATTGAGCTCGGAGGAAGCGGCCCTCTTCCGGCGGCTGGCCGTCTTCGCCGGGGCCTGGTCGCTCGATGCGGCCGAGAGCATCTGCGCCGGCGATACGATCAAGCAGAGCGCGCTCGTGACACTGCTGAGCGGCCTGGTACGCAAGAACCTCGTCATGAAGGTAACGGGCGGCGCCGAGTCGCGCTTCGGCATGCTCGAGACCGTGCGCGAGTATGCCGGTATGCAGCTTCGGGACACGGATGCAGCCGAGGTAGACCGGCTTCACCTGGAGCACGCGAAATACTTCACGGCGCTCGCCCGGCGCGAGGCAGGCAGGGTATGGGGCGCCGAGCCGGAGGTCGGCCTGACCCGGCTCGAGCGCGACTACGACGACCTGGTGAGCGCGCTCGAATGGGCGCGCAAGTCCGACATCGGCAAGGAGACGGGCCTGGGCCTGCAGCTGGCCGCGGCGCTCGGGCCCTTCTGGGAGCGGCGCGGCTTCCTGAGCGAGGGCAGGGAGCGGCTGGCGCAGGCCCTGCGCGCAAAGTCCGCCGCTGAGCACGACAGGTGCCGCGTGGACGCTCTCGAGGCGGCGGCCAGGCTGGCGTACCTGCAGAGCGATTACGCCGAGGCCATGGCTCTCTACGAAAAGAGCCTCAAGATCAGGCGCCAGATCGCATCGAAGAAGCAGGACACCCGGCTGCAGCACGGGGTGGTCGGCGTGCTGAACAAGATCGGTATAGCTGCCGCCCGTAACGGAGACTACGCCGTCGCCGAGAAGCGGCTGCGGGAGGCGATGGACCTCGCCCAGAAGACCAAGCACATCAGGGGCATCGTCGGCGCGCTCGACCATCTCGCCGAGGTCGCCTGGCGGCAGGGAGACTTCGACCTGGCGATAGAGCGCTACAAGGAATGTCTCACGTACGCGCGGCGCCAGACCGGCAAGCAGAAGGAGATTTCCACGCGCGACTCGCTGGTCGGCCAGGGCCGGGTGCTCATGTCGCAGGGCAAGCACGACGAAGCAGCCGAGGTGTTCGCCGCTTGCCTCGACTTGCTCAAGAAGAACGGCAACAAGACGGAGGTGGCCTACTCACTCAGCGATCTCAGCGAAGTTGCCTTTCGCAAAGGCGACTACGAGGCCGCACGCAAACACGCCGAAGAGAGCCTGCGGCTCAGGCAAGAGGGCAAGAACGAGTGGGGCATAGCGGCCTCGCAGCAGCAACTCGCGCAGGTGGAGCACAAGCTTGGGCAACACGCCGAAGCACTCGCGCACTCGAAAGAGAGCCTGGCGATCTTCGAGCGAGTACTTTACAAGAAGGGCATAGCCGACTGCCTGCTGCTCATCGCGGAAATCGCCCGCGACAACGGCGACGAAAAGGTAGCCGCCCGGCTCTTCGGGGCGGCGGAAATGCTCCTCGACAGCCGCGGCGCGCAGCTTGCCGGGCCCCAGCGCGCCTACTACGAGAGCGCTGTGCTCGCCTCAGCCCGCGACAGTCTGGACAAGACCGCCTGGGCCATGGGCCGGGACATCGGCCTGGAAGCGGCGATCATGCTGGCCCAGGACTACCGGCTCCCCGGTAGCCAGAAGGCAGAAGGCAGTAGGCAGACATAAGCATGAGGCATTACTGACCACTGACCACTGCCCTCGCTCACGGAAGCACCACTATGACCAGCACCACAACCAACATGGTCACGAGCCAGAGGATGCCCGTCCACCGGAATAGGTCGAGGCACAGGTTTACCTTCTTCTGCTTCTCCTCGTAGATGATCGACACCTCGACTATCTGGTTCGAGTAGTCCTGCAGTATGTCGTCCGCCTGCAGGGTCCTCAGCCTGTCCAGGTACGCCCTTTCGTGGGCTTC
>DASTEB010000504.1:0-3980 GCA_035710025.1 Chloroflexia bacterium | reverse complement strand
GAGCAAGCGCATCGTCGCGGGCACGAGCAGCATGCGCACCAGCGTGGCGTCCACCAGGATCGCCAGGCCGAGGCCCACCCCCACCTGCTTCATGAACAGCACCTCGCCGATAGCGAAGCTGCTGATTACCACCACGAGCAGCAGCGCCGCGCTCGTGATGATCGCTCCTGTCTTCTGCACGCCCGTCGCGACGGCCTGGGTAGTGTCGCCTGTTCGGTCGTACTGCTCCTTGATGCGGCTGAGCAGGAATACCTCGTAGTCCATCGACAGGCCGAACGCCGTGGCGAAGATGAGCACGGGCATAGTGCCGTCTATGCTGCCCATGGGCGTGAAGCGCAGCAGGTCGGCAAGGTTGCCGTCCTGGAAGATCCACACGAGCGCGCCGAAGCTGGCCGACAGCGACAGCGTGTTGAGCAGCACCGCCGTGAGGGGCACGACCACGCTGCCCACCATCAGGAAGAGCAGCACGAACATCACCACAACGATCAGCCCTATCGCCACCGGCACGCTCCGTCCCAGGCTGTCCACGAAATCGATAAGCTCGGCCGTGCGACCGCCCACCAGGGTCTGCAGGCCGCCGGGCGGGTCCATGCCGCGGATGCTGTGTACCAGTCGCTGGCTCTCGACCGACAGCGTGCCGGGCTCGAACACCACGCGCACCATGCTGTAGTTGCCGCCCGCGAACAGCCTTGCGGCCTGTTCGGCCTGCGCCGCCATAGGATTGAGCGGCTTGCCTATGGCCCCGTAGAACGCGTTATAGGCAGTCACGCCGCCCGCGTCGAGCCGGGGGTCGAGGTTGACCAGGCTGTCCACCCGGCGGACGTCCGGCAGCGCGGCGATATCGCGGGTGTAGTCGAACAGCGCGGCGATGCTTTCGGGGTCGAGCGCGGATTGTTCGCTGCGCACCGCTATCTCGATGGGCGTGGTCTCGTTGTGCGGGAAGTTGCTCACGAGCATGTCGCCCACGTCGCGACTCTCGGCCCCCTCGGGCAGAGCGCGGTGGTCGGGGATGGAGATGACGATGCGCAGGAAGGGCAGGCCCACCAGCGCCAGCGGTATCACCGTGAGCACGAGCACCGGCACGGGGTAGCGCATGACGAACGTGCTTGCCCGGTACCAGAAGCTGCCCTCGGGGTTGTCGGGGTGGGCCGCCTCGTGCCGGAGCCGCCCGGGCAGCAGCGACTTCACTGACAGTCTGTTCACGCGAGGGCCGAGCAGGGCCAGCGCCGCGGGCAGCACCGTCACGGTGGCCAGCATCGCCACAAGCACCGCGGCCGACCCTCCCCAGCCCAGGCTCTTCATCAGCATCTGCGGGAAGATCACCAGGCTCAGGAGACTTATCATCACCGTCAGCCCGCTGAACACGACCGTTCGCCCTGCCGTCTGCATCGTGCGGCTCAGGGCAGCCTGCACGTCGTTGTCGTGGCGCACAAGCTCCTCGCGGAAGCGGCTCACCACGAACAGGCTGTAGTCGATCGCGAGGCCCAGCCCCAGCATTGTGACGATGTTCACCGCGAAGACCGACATATCGGTCACGGTGGTGGCGAGCCGCAGGAGCATCAGCCCACCCAGGATGGTGAACGCGCCGATGAACAGAGGCATCGCGGCCGCCACCAGGCTGCCGAACACGATCACCAGCAGCACGAACACGACCGGGAAGCTCAGCAATTCGGCCCGCTCGAGGTCGCGCTGCACCTGCTCGGTGATGTCCTGGGCCGTCGCGGGGTAGCCGCCGAGGCGCACCTGCAGTCTGTTGCTCGTAAGGAGCGGGCGTACCACGTCCATCACCTGCATCTGCACGTCGTCGTCGCCGTTCACGCCGACCGCGGCGTATGTGCTCAGCCTGTCGTTCGACACGAACTGAGCCGCGCCCGTGGTGTAATAGCCGGTGGTGCGGCCGATGTTGGGCTGCCCTTCGAGCCGGGCCAGCGTCTCCTCGACCTCGGTTTTGTATGCCGGGTCGTCCACCTGCAGGCCGTCGGTGGAGGTGAAGAGCACGACGAGCGTGCGGTCGTCGCGGCCAAGCTCCTTGCGCAGCAGCTCCACGGCGCGGATCGACTCGGCCTCGGGGTTGTCGTAGCCGCCCGCCTTTAGCGTGCCGAACAGCGTGGTGCCCGCCAACCCGCTTGCCAGCATGAACGCAAGCCCGGCGACCAGCACGATCCAACGCCGCCTGTATACGGCCCTGCCCAGCGCAGCAAACATGGCTTTCTCGCTTCTTTCAGGCTACAGCGCCCCTGCGCCAAATCAATGCGAAAGTTCGTGCCCCTTCGCCACTACCGCATTCAGCCCGGGCACAATGGCCCAATCAGTTCCCCTGCGTAAACTCTGCGACCTCTGCGACCTCTGTGTCTCTGCGTTTCAACCAATCTTTGCCTTCAATCAAACGTTCTCGCGCACGAAGTCGAGCGTCCGGCGGATGATCTCGCGGGAGCGCTCGTCGTCGTTCAGGGTGTCGAAGCCGTGGCGGCCGTCGGGGTGCTCCAGCAGCTCCACGCGGGCACCCACCCGCCGCGCCTCCTCCATGTAGCGGCCGATGCTCTCGTTGAGCAGGGGGTTGTCGCGGCCCGCCCTGGCGATCAGGGTCGGGGGCAGGCGGTCGCCGTGCTCGCGCAGGTAGGTGAGCGCCGAGAATTCGCGCACCGTTTCTTCCGGCACGTCCTCCAGCACCTCGCTCACAGGCTTCAGGTCCATAGCGCCGTAGTAGGCCACGATGGCCCGCACGTAATCGGGCGCGCCTCGCATGGCGGCCCACATGCCGAGGGGCACGCCCGCCGAGAACGCCCACACGCACAGCCGATTCTCGTCTATGCCAAGCTCCTCGGCGTTGAAGCGCACGTAGCCGAGCAGGTTCGCCACGTCGCTCGCGGCGTCCTCCACGCGGGTCATGCGCTCGGTGGCGCGGTGGTTGAAGTTGACCGCCGCCACGCCCGATGAGGCCAGCAGTTGGCCCCAGGTGACGTACACGCCGAGGTCCTTCGAATGCCGGATTATGTGCGGGGGCCACTCGCCGTGCACCAGCACGGCCGCGGGCAGGCGCTCCGCCCTCTCCTCGCCGGGACGGTAGCCCGCCGGGTAGTACACGTCGAGCTTCAGCTCTTCGCCGTCGGGCAGCGTGCGGTAGGTCAGGTCGAGGCGCACGCCGACGCCCTCCATATCGGGCACCGAGTACACCACGCGCTCCTGGTACAGCGTGTTCAGGTCGAGCATGCGATCCTCCCTACGGTAATTTTACCACCGGAGGGGGAAGGCGCGCCCGCCACAAAGAGCAAGGAGGCAGGCACCCGCCCGCCTCCCCGTTGTATTCATGCCGCGGCGCTTACCTTCTTACCTCGCGCCGTACTTCTCCCTGTACTGGAACGTGCCCAATTGCGACAGCAGCACGTCATACGGAAGCTGGTTCTCGGGGTGGTACTCGAACACGGCGCGCTCGAAGTACTGGACGGTGTAGGTCTGCCCGTTCAGGTCCGACTTCTCCATGAATTCGTCCGAGATCGGATAGCCCTGTTGGGCCAGCCCGCCGTTCTGCTGCCAGTACTCCAGGAATTTGCCGCCGACACGCTTGCCCGTCTCCGCGAAGAGCACCGAGCCTTCGGAGGTGTTGGGCGTCTGGCCGGGCGCGCCGTCGGGGTACTTCTTCTTGTACTGGAACGTGCCGAGCTGCGAGAGGAGCACGTTGAACGGCGCCTGGTTCTCGGGATGGTATTCGAACACCGACCGTTCGAAGTACTGCACCGTGTAGTGCTTGCCGTTAAGGGCCGATATCTCGGTGAACATATCGGAGATGGGATAGCCCTGCTGAGCCAGTCCGCCATTGTTCTGCCAGTAGTCGAGGAACAGCCCGCGCACGGTCTTGCCCGTCTCGGGGAATGTGCGCGTCGTATCACCGGGGATGGGGGTCGGTGCGAAAGTAGGTACGCTTGTGGGTGTGGGCGTGGCCGCGGGCAGTTGGGTGGCTTCAGGTGTGGGCGTGGCGGGTG
>DASTEB010000503.1:0-12722 GCA_035710025.1 Chloroflexia bacterium | reverse complement strand
GGCCCTCGGCGGCGCGGGCTGTGGCCCGGGCGTGCGCGACCAACCGCGTGGCCCTGCTCATCCCCTGCCACCGCGTGGTGCGCGAGGACGGGTCGCTCGGCGGCTACCGCTGGGGCCTCGACCGCAAGCGCGCCCTGCTCGACGGCGAGCGCACGGGCGCGCGGCAGATGGCCCTGGAAGCGGTCTAGCGTGATGCCTGGTGCGTGAGGAAATTCACTATTAGTCCCGACGACCTAGATACTTTACGTATTATGCACGTTGCGCCCGGGTGGTCGGGCGCTTTATACAGGACATGAGGATAATAGAGGCTTCATGCCCCGGAAGTTGCGGGCAGCATATCCCGCATTCCGCACCCGAGAACTAATAAAAGAGGACGCAATTAGTGGAAGGGACAATATCGAAGAACAGCGGCGCCGCGCACGCCGCCCGGCCCGTGCCGGCGCCCGCGACAGCCGCGCCCGTGAAGCCGGAGGTCAGCACCCTTTCGATAGTGCTCGCCTTGCTGGCGATCTATATCATCTGGGGCTCCACGTACCTTGCCATCCGCATGGCTCTGCTGGGCGGCTTCCCCCCGTTCGCGCTCGGCGCCACCCGCTTCATCATCGCGGGCGTGGCGATGTACCTCTTCCTCAGGTGGAGGGGCGCACCCAACCCCACCCGGCGTGAATGGCTGTCGGCGGCGGCCGTGGGCATCTTGCTCCTGGTCGGCGGCAACGGCATGGTGATGGTGGCCGAGCAATGGGTGGCCTCGGGGCTGGCCGCGCTGGCGGTCGGCGCGGTGCCGATCTGGGCGGTGCTGTTCGCCGGGCTGTGGGGCAGGTGGCCCATAAAGCTCGAATGGTTTGGGCTTCTGCTCGGGTTCGCGGGCGTGGTGCTGCTCAACCTCGAAGGCGACATGCGCGCCAACCCGTGGGGCGCGGCCGCGCTAATCTTCGCTACGGCAAGCTGGGCGTTCGGGTCGGTGTGGAGCAAGCACCTGCACATGCCGGGCGGAATGATGTCGAGCGCGGCGCAGATGCTGGTGGCGGGCGTCGCCATGCTGGGCCTCAGCTTCGGCCTGAGCGAGAAGTTCGCCGCGGTGCCGACCACCGACGCGTTCGTGGCGGCGGCCTACCTGATCGTGTTCGGCTCGATCATCGGGTTCAGCGCCTACGTCTTCCTGCTGAAGAACGTGCGCCCCTCTATGGCTACGAGCTACGCCTACGTCAACCCGGTGGTGGCGGTTGGGCTAGGCGTGTGGCTGGGCAGCGAGAACATCACCCTGTTCGGCCTCGCGGCTATGGGCGTGATCCTGGCGGGCGTGGCGATAGTCATGGTGGCGAAGGGGAAGAGCGCGTAGCGCGGGTAGTGGGCGATCGTCAAGCTTCATCCGTCATGGTGGGCCAATGAACATAGCGCCTATTTGTGGACGTGGTAACTATATGGAGCCAGCCCGCGAAGCGGGCGAAAGATCTTAACTCCGGGCGCAAGCCCGGGGTTAGCAGCCCCTTCTTGTTACCCCGAGCCCGCGAAGCGGGCGAAAGACGGCGAGCCAGGCGTGAGCCTGGGAGTACGTGTCTCGTTATTGCGGTCCATACGAAGGCGAGCACACACGCAAAACGAACCTCTGTCGCCCCTACGGGGCTTTGGGTTTGAGGTGCGGCATACCCCGGGCTTGCGCCACGGGGCTAAGTTCTGTCGCCGCTTCGCGGCTGCCCCGCCCCGATACCCCGCCTGCCGTATCGCAGGTACCCGGGCTGCTGCCTGACGCATGCCACTTCAAACTGCCCACTCCCCACTCATCTAGCTCGGCGTGGCATAATAGGGGCATGGCCCACGCCCACGTGCCTGCCTCTCCACGGCAGGATTCCCCTACGTCTACCGGCGACAATCTCCCGCATGGCGCGATAGCCGCCGTGGGTATCATACTGGCCCTTGCCCAGGCGGTAGGGCTGGGACTGCTCGTGGCAGGCGGGCGCGGCTTCGACCTGCTACCCGCGCTCGGGGGCGGGCTGTACCGCATCGATGCGCTGGGTGTCGCATTAGGTACAGTGTTTGCGCTCGCCGTGGCCCTCGGGTGGCCGCGAAGCGCCCGACCGCTGCCCGCGCTGCTTCTCCTAATTGGGCTACTGCATCTGGCATACTCTCGCGAGCCGCTCCTGCTCTATCTGGGGTGGGAGGCCGCGGGCCTGGGTCTATTGCTCGCGGCGGACGTAGCGGCGCGGCGCGCTCCGGTTGCACTGCTCGCTTCGGGCGTGCCGCTGCTCGTTGCATGGCTGCTGGGGCTTGTGCCCGCGCTCTCGCCCCCGCCCGGCGGCGACCCCCAACCGTGGCCTGCTGCCGTGGCCGCGGCGCTCGGCCTCGTGGTGCTCATGCGCTCCGGCGTTCCCCTGCTTGGTGGCTGGCTGCGACCTCTCGCTGAGCGCGCTCCGTTCCCGGCGGCGCTGTACGTGCTGGCCGGGCCTGCGGTACTGGCCCGCGCGCTGGTGCCCGCACCCTGGGACGCGCTCGGCGGGTGGCTGCTGGCCTTGCTCGGGGCGGCGGGGATGGTTGCCGCGCTGCTGGCGTTCGTGTGGGGCGATAGGGGCATCGTTGGGGCTGCTTCGGTGCTTGCGGCTGGCGCGGTCATGGGGCTGGGATTGGCGTCGGTGTCGCCTGTGGTGGCGGTGGGTGCGGTGCTGCTCATGCTGGTGGGGCCGGTGTGGCTGTGCTGCCGCACGCTCGGGCGGAGGGCCTGGGGCGTGCTCCTCCTCGCGGGTGCGGCGCCGGGCGCATGGGTGCTCAGCCAGGGCGCGGTCACGGTCGGCTATGAGGTCGTGCCGGTGCTCGCGCTGGGCGGGATCGCACTGCCGGCCCTGTTGCTCGCGGCGGACGGCGAACCCGGGCGGCTAGCCTGGCCCGCGCTGGCTGCGGGGGTGCTGCTCGTACTGGTCGCCGTCTACCCTCAGGCGGCGGTCGAGTGGGCCGCTCGCCCGGCCGTTGGCGCGATGGCGGGCGGGGTCGGCGTGCCGTCGGGCCTGCTGGCCAACTGGGGCGTTGGCCTCGCCCTGCGCGCGCCCGACGAGACCCTCCAGGCCGCGCTGCCCGCCACGGGGATCGCCCTGGCCGTGCTGGTGGCGTGGGCTGCGGTCCGCTGGCTCAAGCTGCTCGCCGGGCGTGCGGCGCGCGAGCCGGAGGAGCGCTAGCCCGTGACACCCGACCTCGCCGCCTTCTCCGACTGGACGCTGGCCCTGCTACCGCGGCTCTTCCTCTACCCGGGCGGGCTGTTCCTGCTCGCGTCTCTCGCGCTGCTGCGCCTGGCTTCCGGTGGGCCAGGCGCGTTGGCGCCCCGAGCTGTGCTGCGCGATCTCGCCGGGGCGAACGCTCTATCGCTTGCCGTAGCGTGGGCGGCTGTGGGTCTGCTGCCTGTGCCAGGCGGGACACTGCCATTCGCCCCCGGCCCCCATGCGCTCGCTCCGTTGCTCGCCCTGTCGCTTGTGCTTGACATAAGGGCTGTTCGGGGCAGAGAGCAGGCACTCGCGGGCGGGGCTATCACGCTGGTGCTGCTGGTGCGCGCGGTGGGAAGTGAGGCGGGTGCGGTCGTGTGGGCTGCGGTTGGGCTTGCCGTGCTGGCGGGGGTCTACGCCCTCGGCGCCCTGCGCGATGACCTCGCGGCCCAGGCGCGTGCTACCGGATGGGTGTGGCTCTGGCTTTCCGCCGGCTTGCCGTATCTCCCTGACGGGCTGGCATGGCTTGCGCTCGTGGTATTGCCTGCTGCCGCGCTCGCGCTCGGAATTATGCTGCGGGTTGCGCGTGGAGAGAGGGGAGCGCGCGCCGCGTCGCCCGCTATCGCGTGGTCTCTGGCGCTTCCTTCACTTTTGGCGGCGCTTCTTCTCGCCCCGTGAACGGCTGCGACGTGGCCCGGTACATCTCGGTGATGCGCGTGACGTACTTGCGGTAGGTCTCGGCCAGCGGAGCCGAGGTGATCATCAGCGAGTTCTCGGCGTTCTTCTGCGCGTGGCGCGAGAAGTTGTACGACCCGGTCAGCACGGTGTCGTCCACCACCATCACCTTGTTGTGCATGTAGTCGTGGCGCGATCCGGGCGCCCACGGCGTGGACGACTTGCCCACAAGGTTGCCGTACTTCACGATCTCACCGAACGCGGGGATCTTCCACCTGTTCTGCTCGACACCGCGCCACTGGTACCGCACGCCCTCCATCTGCGACCAGTCGTAGATGCCTTCGATGGTTACCCCTCGCCGCACCAGACCCTGCAGCGCCCGCAATATGCGCGTCGAGGTGATAACCACGGCGGCTATCGACACCCGCTCCTGCGCCCGCTCGAGCACGTTGGCGATGCTCTCGTCTATCCAGTCGCCCTCGCCCGGCGAGAAGTTGACCAGTGCGTAGGCGGGCTTGCCCCCGTACTGCAGGGTGGCCTCGCCGCTGTCCATGATGCCCGACGACACTATGTCGCCGTCCTGCCACAGCTCGTCGAAGTCCTGCTGGTAGTACTCGGATAGCTCCCTCGACTGCAGCACGATGATGTTGTTCTCCTGCAGCTCCCACGACTCGTCGGTCAGGTTTGTCGAGCCGGTCCACACCTGCGCGCCGTCGGTGTTGCCGTCGAGAATGATGTACTTGTGGTGCATGAGGGCGCGGTAGCCCTCGATGGGCCGGGTGTGCAGGCGCAGGCCCGCGATGAACTGCCCGGTGCTGAAGTCGCACGGGTCCTGGTGGTAGGGCATGCCCGACTGCTGAGTGCCCGCGTCGTACCCGATACGCACGCGCACACCCGCGGCCGCCTGTTCCTCCAGAGCGCCGATGACGATGTCGCGCGACTCGGGGCACAGGCTGAACGAGTATGCGGCGATATCGATGGTGTGCTGCGCCTGCCTGAGGAAGCGGGCAAGCCGGTGCGCCACGTCGGTGGTTGACTGGCACTCCGAGCACAGGAACAGCGTGCTGATGGTATTGCCCCGCCCGTCGTCGCTCAAGCGCTACGCTCCTTATCGCCCCGCGCCGCGGCTTCATCGGGCGCCTCTGTCTGCTCTACGCCGGGGGTTACGCCCGGCTCGGGTCCGGCCGACAGGTCATACTTGTCTACCACGAAGAAGCGCAGGCCCATGAACAGGGCGAGGGCGAACACGAACAGGAATAGCAGGGCGACATCGGTGGGCGAGAGCCGGTCGAACGAAGTCACTGCCTGGTAGGCCACGAAAAGGCCCACGGCAGTCACGCCAAGCGGCAGGTAGGGCCGCGGAGTGCCGCTCGTCTCGCGGGACGCGCCCCTCACGAGCATGACGACGCCCCCACCCGCTACAGCGAGGGCGAAAAGTATCAGGATGATCTGTGCTATTTGCAAGCGTAGTTGTTCGGGCGGCGCGGCCCCCGGTCAGGGACCGCGCCCTGTGCCCTACTGTCCTATCTGTATGAACTCGATTGCGCGGTTTAGCTGCGGGTCAACGTCGTCTTCGTAGTCCTTTTGCGTGCGCACCACCACGACATCAGGGGTCAGGCCGCGGTCGTCCAGGCTCTGGATCAGCGGCTGCGCCCCGGCGGTGGCGGTAGCGGCCGCAGGCTCCTGGGTAGAAGAGGGTGTGGGGGTGAAGGTGGGCAGCGGCTCTGGCGTATCGTTCGGGCCTGGGGTGGGCGTCTGCTTCGGGTTGATATCGCGCTTCTTGGGCGTGAGCCAGTGCGCGAAAGTTATGCGGGCCTGCGAGCCGTCGTCCCAGGTGTACACGTGCTGCTCGGAGCCTTTGCCGAAGCTCTGCTCGCCGATCAGGGTGGCGCGCTCGTAGTCCTGCAGCGCGCCCGCCACAAGCTCGGAGGCCGAGGCGCTGCCGCCGTTGATCAACACGGTAAGGGGGATGTCGAGTAGTTTTGGCCCGTTGGAGATCACCGTCTGCGGGCGGTCGTCCGACCCGTCGGCCTTGCGCGACTCGTAGAAGCCGACCGTGCCCTCGGGCAGGAAGCGGCCCAGCATCTCGAGCGCGGTGGGCACGTAGCCGCCGCCGTTATTGCGCAGGTCCAGGATGATGCCCTTCGCGTTCTTGCTCTGGACCTCCCTCAGGGCTTCGTCAAGCTCGGGGGTGGTCTTGTCGTTGAAGCGGGTGACTTCGATGTGCGCGATATTGCTTTCGTCGCCCACGAACGTGAGCGTGACGGCGGGCACCTCGATTCGCTCCCGCGTGAGCACCACGTCGAACGGCTGCGACTGGCCGGGGCGCAGGAAGGTGATGCGCACCTGCGTGCCCGCCGTGCCGCGCACCAGGCTCGCCACCTCGTCGGTGGACATCTGGGTGACGTCGCGCCCGTCAACCGCGAGGATTATGTCCTTGGCGCGCACGCCCGCCCGCTCGGCCGGGGTATTCGGTATGGGCGCTACCACGGTAGGCAGGTCGTCGCGCCGCTCGATATACATGCCGACGCCCTCGAAGTTGCCCTCGAACGAGCTTTGCACCACCTCGTTCTCGGCCGGTGTGAGGAAGGTCGAGAAGTCGTCGCCCAGCGACTCGAACATGCCCTTGGTTGCCCCGTAGATCATCTGCTCGTTGTCCACGGGGCGGTAGTAGTAGTCCTCGTTGATGGCCTGGAAGGTCTTCCAGAAGGTGTCGAACTGCTGCTGGATATTCTTGTCCTCGGCGGCAGCGGGCAGATCGGGCTTGGCGATGGGAGCGCCGTTTTGCGTGGTGGGAGTGGCCTGCTGTCCCTGGTTGCCGGCGGTGGTGCCGTTGGCGCCGGGGCTGGGGCTTACCGTCGCCTGGCGTGCCTGGCCGGTGATGTAGGGGGTGGCGAAGCCAAGCCCGTAGGCTCCGAGCACCATCACCACGACCAGCAAGACGTAGATTGCTGTCTTTGAGCCTCTATTCATCTAGTTTGCGTTCTCCTGCCATGTGGGACTGTCGGGAAATGGGACACCGGCATTCCGCTGCCGGAGATTCGGATTCGGTGACAAAAAGGCCGCGCCGGGCGCACGTGCCCGCAGACGCGGCACCTCAATTATAACGGACGGGGTAGGCCAGAGCAAACGCGGGAGGCGCGCAGGCGTGTGCTATAATGGGCGCGGGCGAGATGCGAGACGTGTCCCGTCAAGACCCAGGCCGGCGATCGGCTTGGGTTTTTGGTTGTGCGAAGGGTAGTCGTGATGCGTGAGCTTACCCATGCCGGGTAGTGCCGAGTAAGCACCGGTGCCCGAGAGAGTTCACGCATCACGCATCACGCATCACACCATGGAGGTTGCTTAGCGGATGGATATGGATCTTCTGGTGGCCGTGGGGGTGTTCGTCGCGACGTTCGTGGCGATCAGCCTCGACAAGGTACACAAGACGCTTGTCGCCCTGCTCGGGGCGATGGCGATGATCCTGCTGGGGTTGGTCAGCCAGGAAGAGGCGTTCCGCAACGTCGACTGGAACGTGATCTTCCTGCTGGCGGGCATGATGGTCATCGCGAACACGCTGCGCCGAACCGGCGTGTTCCAGTGGGCCGCGATGAAGATCATAGACGTGGCTCGAGGCGAGCCGATGCTCGTGATGCTTCTGCTCAGTACGCTGACCGCCGTTACGTCCGCCTTCCTGGACAACGTGACGACCGTGGTGCTCATGGTGCCGATCACAGTGTTCGTGGCGGGGGCGTTAGGCATCTCGCCGGTGCCGCTGCTGATCGCCGAGGTGCTCGCCTCCAATATCGGTGGGGCGGCCACGCTGATCGGCGACCCGCCGAATATCATCATCGGCAGCGCGTCGGGGCTGGACTTCGGGGCGTTCCTGTTCAACATGGGGCCGGTGATCGTGGTGATCTACGCGGTGTTCATCGGGCTGCTGGTACTTCTGTTCCGCGGGCAACTGCGCACGACCCCCGAGCGCGTAGCCGCGGCCATGCGCATGAGGGAGGAGGGGGTGATCACCGACCGCACGCTGCTGGTGCAATCGCTTTTGGTGCTGGCGGCGGTGATAATTGGGTTCCTGCTGCACGGCGCGCTTGGTTACGAAGCAGCCACTGTGGCGATGTCGGGCGCGGCGGTGCTGATGCTTGTGTCTCGCGTCGAAGTGCACGACATGGTGAGCGAGATCGAGTGGGCCACGCTGCTGTTCTTCTTCGGACTGTTCGTGGTGGTCGAGGCGCTGGTACATGTGGGCTTCGTGGAGATAGCGGCGCGGGGCATGCTCTCGATCACCGGCGGCGACCCCACGGCCACGACGATGCTGATGCTGTGGGGCAGCGCGGTCGCTTCGGCACTGATCGACAATATCCCCTACACCGCGACGATGGTGACGATCGTGCCCGAGCTAGCGCGCACGATGCCCGCCGACCCGCTCTGGTGGGCGCTCGCGCTGGGGGCGTGCCTGGGGGGCAACGGCACGGCCATCGGCGCGTCGGCCAACGTGATCGTGCTCAGCCTGGCCGAGCGGGCAGGCTACAAGATTAGCTTTGTGCAGTTCCTGGGCTACGGCGTGCTGGTAACGTTCGTGTCCATGATAATCAGCACTGTGTACGTGTGGGTGAGGTATTTGATGTAGCCTGCGGCCGCGCATCCCACTGGCACACCCTCCAACCTTTACGGTACAATTAGGGGTAGCGCGCACCGACAGTGTGCGTGCATTGGAGATTCCCGGAGATACCCCGCCCGATGGAGAAAACCGCCCCTATGCCCACCGGCACCGCCGACAGGCCCGTGCATCTTCAGATCCCGCGCGTGGTCAAGTGCCCCACGCCCCAGTGCCCCGGCTGGATCACCCTCGACAGCACCCGCCACCAGACCGAGCCTTGCCGCTATTGCCGCGTCGGGGTAGATACGCTGCGCTTCTTGCTGTCCCGCGTCGGGGCCGAGAACAAGGTGCTTCCCGCGGGTGTGCACGACGAATTCAACCGCCTCATGCTCACGATGGCGGGCGCGTGGGGCATGAACGTCTACCTGCGTCCCTCCACCGAGGCTCTGGTCGATCTCAAGGCCGGCGCTCGCGGCGTCACGGTCGAGTACAACCCGAGGCTGGGCGATGCGGGCGAGGACGGGGCCGCCCCGCTCGTCGGCGTGATCCTGCACAAGCTGCTGCACTTCGAGGCGCACGTGGGCCAGCGCACGCCCACCCTCGCCATCAAGCCCGGCAACCGCGAGAAAGACCCCCTCGGCCCGATGCTGTCCTACCTGCTCACCGTGGCCGACCACGCCTGGGTGGTGGCCCGGCTGCGCCAGCTAAGTCCGGAATTGCACGAGGCGCAGAGCCGCTGGGGCCTCGACCTGGCGCAGATGCTCGCCGGGTCGGAGAGCATGTTCAACCGCTACCTGTCCGAGCGCAACCTGAACAAGCTGCTCGGCATCCTGGAGCAGACCGAGCACGCGTCTGATTTCCGCGACGCGGTGATCGAGCGCATGGCTACCCTGACAGCGCAGATCCTCGCGCCCGAGCGCGAAGAGCCTCGCCGCACATATCTCACCATCCAGCTCGCCAACGTGCGCCTGCTCAGCCCCGAGGCCTACGAGCAGTACAGCGAGGCGCTGCAGGGCAAAGAGATCGCCAATCTGCGCGAAGCCGTCCCGCTGGCCGACCGCCTGTACGCCGACCTGCAGGCCACCCCGCTCGCCTCGCCGCCGGAGGAGCACCCGCACGACGACGAGGCCGCCCACGCCCTCACGGTGGACCACGCCGTGTTCATCAAGGCGCTGGAAGGCACTCTCAAGTCGCTGGGCATGGCGAACTTCTTCGAGGTGAAGGGGTAACGATTAGCTGAATCTGTTTGGTCGTACCGCCACCTAATACTCATACCCGAAGATGAAAGTACGTGAGATAATCCGAATCATCGAAGATGACGGTTGGTATCTCGTACGAACTAAAGGCAGTCATCGTCAATTCCACCATCCCGAGATGAAGGGGACGGTGACGGTAGCAGGCGGCCCGAATGTTGATGTGCCTATTGGCACTCTCAAACGTATATACGAGCAGGCACAGATCGAGAGGGAGTAAGATGCAGCGCTATCTCGTAGTAATTGAAAAGGGTGAAAGCAGTTACGGCGCGTACGCTCCTGATGTGCCCGGATGTGTAGCCGCAGGCAAGACTGAAGAGGAGGCCTTGCAGCTTATCCGAGAAGCGTTGGAGTTTCACTTTGAAGGACTGGCCGAGAGCGGCGAGCCAATTCCTCCGCCTTCACATATAGAAGCGCATTTTGTTGAAGTAAGTATGCCGTCGGTGGTGCCGACGCGTTCGTAGATCGTCTGACAGGAAGAGGAATAAAACACATGAAATGGCTACAGAAAGTATTCGACCCGACCGATAAAGAGCTTGCGCGACTGCGCCGCATCGTTGACGCCGCGAACGAGGAGATCGTCTCGCTGCTCGACACGCAGCGCGAGCGCATCGAGCGCATCCGCCAGGGCACGCTTGCCGAGATCTCGGGCCGCGACTGGCAGAGCGCGATGGCCTCCGAGATGGCCTCAGTGGCCGCCAACGCGCGCTCGCTGGCCTCCCAGGCCGAGAGCCTGCGCCGCACCATCGAGGTGGGCGAGCAGACCAGCCGCGAGCTTTCGGTGCTGCTGGCCGACTCGCGCCAGCTCTCCACCATGAACGCCGAGCGCATGCAGCGCACCCCCGCCGAGCGCCGCGAGCTTGAAGCGGAGATCGACGTCCTGGTCGACGAGCTCAGCGGGCAGCTTTCCACGCTCATGGAGCAGAAGCCCGGCTTGCGCGAGGCCATTCTTCGCGCCGTGCCCAAGGCCCACTTCCACCCGCACAAGTCCACAGCCGAGGACATGATCAAGCAGGTCGAGGCGGTAGCCAACTTCCTGGGCCGTGAAGTGGCCGATTACTTCAGCCGCACCAACGATACCATCCTCGCCCTGCGCCGCGCCGTCGGCCTCGCCACGCTGGCCCGTACCACCGGAAGCGGCCGGGAGGTCACAGCCGACCTCGAAGCGGCCACCACCGAGCTTGTGCGCGCCCTGCAGGAGCGCGACCTGATCAAGCACCTCGCTCGCCAGGGACTGCGCCTGCCCGCCGAGGTCAGGGCGGCCGCCGGCATTCACGACGAGCAGGCAGCGCCCGTGCAGCCGCAGGGCCGCGACCGCCGGGCCAACGGTCCCGCCGCCGCCGTGTCAAGGGACGAACTGGCCGACGCCCTCTTCTGGGAGGAGCAGGCCGCGGCCGAGCTACTGGCCATCGCGAAGTCGGTGGCGGGCGCATCGCCCTCGGCTAACGGCACCGGCCCGTCGCGCATCGACCTGCTGGCCGAGCAGTTCGCCTCGCGTGAGGAGCGCCTGCAGGCCCGCTCCGCCGTCTTCCGCGCCCGCATTCTCGAGGCGCGCACGCAATACTGGCAGGGCACACAGGCAAAGCTGGCCGAGATAGTCGGCGTTGCCTCGCTTGAGCAGTACCTGGAGCCCTTCGAGGACCTTGACGCCGAGCAGGAGGAAGTCTTGCAGGCCGTGTACGCGCAGGACGAGGACCCCGACGCGGTCGTCAAGATCAAGCCCGACCAGTTGGGCGACCTCATGCGCAAGCGCGACGCGCTGGAGGACCACACCTTCGCCGGGCTGATGAACGAGCTTCGCGGCGTCGACCGCGGCGTGCACGACCGCGTCAAGGCGCTGCAGACCGAGCACCGCACCGAGCAGCGCAAGCAGGAGCAGAACCTGCTCAACGAGCTGATCCCCGAGGCGTTCGGCGCGCTGTGGGAGGCCTCGCGCCGCACCACCGGCATGCGCCCCTACGACGTGCAGCTTATGGGCGGCATCGTGCTGCACGAGGGCAAAATCTCCGAGATGAAGACGGGCGAAGGCAAGACGCTCGTCGCCGTGGCTCCCCTGTATCTCAACGGCCTCACGGCCCGCGGCGCGCACCTGGTTACCGTGAACGAGTACCTGGTCAAGCGCGACGCCGACTGGATGGGCCCGGCGTACAAGATGCTTGGGTTGTCGGTCGGCGTGATCCTGTCGGGCATGGAGCCGTGGGAGCGCAAGGACGAGTACCTGGCCGACGTGACCTACGGCACCAACTCTGAGCTTGGCTTCGACTACCTGCGTGATAATATCTCAACCGACCCCGACCGCCTTGTCCAGCGCCCGCACAACTACTGCATCGTGGACGAGGTGGACAACATCCTCATCGACGAGGCGCGCACGCCGCTCATCATCTCAGGCGCGTCCGAGGGCTCGGCCGAGGTCCACATCCGCGCCGCCCAGTTCGCCAAGACCCTGCGCGAGGGCGACGACTTCACCGTGGACGAGAAGAGCCGCAGCGCCGCGCTGACCGACGACGGAATCACCCGCGCCGAGCAGTTCTTCCGCGTGGACAACCTTTACCACCCCGACAACTTCCAGCTAGTGTACGGCGTGGACAACGCCCTCAAGGCTCACGCCCTCTTCCGCCGCGACAAGGACTACGTCCTGTGGCAGGAGGGCAAGGTGGTAAGCGCGGGCGAGCGCCTCAACCCCAAGCAGCCCGTCGAGGTAGTGATTGTGGACGAGTTCACCGGCCGCCTGATGCAGGGCCGCCGGTACTCCGAGGGCCTGCACGAAGCAATCGAGGCCAAGGAGGGCATCCGCGTGCAGTCGGAGAGCCAGACCTTCGCCACCATCACCATCCAGAACTACTTCCGCCTCTACCCCAAGCTGGCCGGCATGACCGGTACGGCCGCGACCGAGGCCGAAGAGTTCATGAAGATCTATAAGCTCGAGGTCATGCCCATCCCGACGCACCGGCCCATGATCCGCGAGGACCACCCCGACCGCATCTACCGCACCGAGACCGCCAAGTTCCGCGCGGTGGTCGA
>DASTEB010000502.1:0-6271 GCA_035710025.1 Chloroflexia bacterium | reverse complement strand
ACGGGGAAGTTGCCGGCGTAGTGCTCGAGCAGGAAGCCGACCATGCGCTCGTGCGTGCCGAGCGGGGCTCGGTGGATTACGAGAGGCATCTCGTCCTTCCCCTCGGGGTTCGTGAACTTCAGGTCGAAGCGCATCGACTGGGCGAAGTCCACCTGGTTCGTGGCCAGTGAGAACTCGCGCCCGATCGCGCTCCAGATCTGCACGTCGATCTTGGGGCCGTAGAACGCGGCCTCGTCGGGCACCTCGACGTAAGGCACGTTGCCGTTGTCCATGGCGCGGCGCACCATGTCTTCAGTCTTCTGCCACAGACGTGGATTGTCCACGTACTTTACACCGAGGCCCTTCGGGTGATGCGTGCTGAAGCGCATCACGTAGCGGTCGATGCCGAACAGCTTGAAGTAGTGCAGGTAGAGGTCGATCACCGCCATAAACTCGCGCTCGAACTGCTCCTCCGAGCAGTAAATGTGCGCGTCGTTCATTTGCATGGAGCGCACTCGAAGCAGGCCGAAAAGCTCGCCGCTCTTTTCGTAGCGGTAGCACGTGCCGTACTCGGCGAGGCGCAGCGGCAGGTCGCGGTAGCTGCGCGGCTTCGAGTCGAAAATCTTGTGGTGGAACGGACAGTTCATCGGCTTGATGAAGTAGCGCACCCCCTCAAGCTCCATCGGCGGGTACATACTATCCTCGTAGTAGGGCAGGTGGCCGCTCTTGAGGAAGAGTGATTCCTTCGAGATGTGGGGCGTGCGCACGCGCTCGTAGCCGGCATCGCGCTCGACTTCCTTCGCCAGCTTCTCAAGCTCTTCGATCAGCACGCCGCCGCGAGGCTGCCACATCGGGAGGCCGGGGCCGATCTCGTCGTCAAAGAAGAAGATGTCGAGATCGCGGCCGAGCTTGCGGTGGTCGCGCTTCTTCGCCTCCTCCAGCATGGTGAGGTGCTCCTGAAGCTCCTTCTTGCTTGGCCAGGCCGTCCCGTAGATGCGCTGGAGCATGGGGTTGTGCTCGTCGCCGCGCCAGTACGCGCCCGCGATGCTCATCAGCTTGAAACCGTCGGGAGGCACCTGGCCCGTGTGCTCCATGTGCGGACCGCGGCACAGGTCTTCGAACGTGTCGTGCTTGTACGTGCTGATGACCGTGCCGCCCTGCACTTCATTGCCGTACTCGTCTACCTCGCCCTTCGCCAGCCCCTCGATCAACTCCAGCTTATAGGGCTGGTCCTCGTAGAGTGCGCGCGCCTCCTCAGCGCTGACCTCGCGGTAGTGGAACGAGTGCTTGCCCGCGATGATCTGGCGCATGCGCTTCTCGATCTTTTCCAGGTCATCGGGCTGGAACGAGCGGGGTTTGCCCTGCTCGTCCTTGCCGAGGTCGAAGTCGTAGTAGAAGCCGTTCTCGATGGGCGGGCCGATTGCTATCTTCGCCCCCGGGTAAAGCTCGAGAACGGCCTGCGCCATGATATGGGCCGCGCTGTGGCGCAGCCTGTAGAGCCGGTCCTGCCGCTCGCGCTCGGCCGCCTGCTCTTCCTGCCGCGATTGCATCTGTACCATCGTATGCCTCCTCGTAAAATGCCGGATAACAAAAAGACCCCTCGTCCACAAACGGGACGAGAGGCTACATTCCTCACGTGGTTCCACCCGAGTTCGGCTGCCCGAAGGCTGCCCTCGAAGGCCTGTAACGGGGCCTACCGGCGCCGCATACTTGCGTGTGCGTTGGGCGGCGCGGCTCGCAGGTGGTTTTCGCCGGGCGCTCGATGGAGGGCTTTCAGCCTGCGGCCCATCCTCTCTGCGCTCTCGCTGACCGGCTACTCGTCCTGGTCGAAGCCAGTTTTGCCTATTCCTGTACGCTACATTATATGGCGGGCGTGCGCGCTCGTCAAGCACCCCAGGTCGTACAGCCGCACCCGTCTCGCGACGGAGCGCGCACGCGTCCCAGGCACGGCCGGTGGTATAATAGGGGGTAATGGGCCGCGCCCAATATAGAGAACGGAGCTACGCAGCAATACAGGAGATCCATTAAATGGGCATTCATTCAAACGCAACGTCGTCGTCCAACGGCATACCGGCGCGATCGGTCTACCTGGACCACGCGGCGACGACGGCAGTACACCCCGACGTGGTGGCAGCGATGGTGCCGTACTTCACCGCGAGTTACGGCAACCCGTCGAGCGTACACGCATGGGGCCGGGCGGCGCACCAGGGGATGGAAAACGCCCGCAGGCAGGTAGCAGCGGTGCTGAGGTGCCGCCCGCGCGAGATCGTGTTCACATCGGGCGGGACCGAGTCGGACAACCTGGCGCTCAAGGGCGCTATGTGGGCCTACCGGCGCGGGCTGAACCCGAGGAAGGACCCGTCGGTCGGGCCCGGGCACCTGATCATCTCGGCCATCGAGCACCACGCGATACTGCACTCGGCCGAGGACCTGGAGTCGCACGGCTTTGAGGTGACCGTCCTTCCGGTGGACCGCTTCGGCGTGGTCAACCTCGAGGACGTGCGTGCCGCAATCCGGCCGGATACGGTGCTTGTGAGCATCATGTACGCGAACAACGAGATCGGCACGATCCAGCCGGTGAAGGAGATCGCGGAGATAGCGCACGAGGCAGGCGCGTACTTCCACACCGACGCTGTGCAGGCGGGCGCGTACCTCGATCTGAACGCGGACGCCATCGGCGCGGACTTGCTGTCGCTGTCGGCGCACAAGTTCTACGGGCCCAAGGGCGTGGGCGTGCTGTATATGAGGCACGAGACGGCGGTGCTTCCCCAGCAGCACGGCGGGTCGCAGGAGAGCCGCCGCCGCGCATCGACCGAGAACGTGCCGGGCATCGTGGGGCTGGGCGCAGCGCTGTCGAGGGTCCACGCGAACCGCGAGGCCGAGAGCGAGTACGTGGTTGGCCTGCGCGACCGGCTCATTCGGGGAGTGCAGGAGCGCATTCCTGGCGTACACCTGATGGGGCACCCGGAACAGCGACTCCATAACAACGCGGCGTTTTGCATCGAGGGGCTGGAGGCGGAGACGCTGCTGCTGCGCCTCGATATGAGAGGAATCGGGGCATCGAGCGGCGCGGCCTGCGCATCAGGCTCGACCGAGCCGAGCCACGTGCTGCGGGCGCTGGGCGTGTCGAGGGAGCTGGCCGAGGGCAGCCTGAGGCTGACGGTCGGCCTGGAGAACACGCCGGAGGACATTGACTACACCGTGGAGGTGCTCGCCGGACTGGTCGCGGAGTTGCGCGCGGTCGAGCCTGCCATGCAGGCGTAACCACTGCCCTGTGAATGACGAAGGACGAGGGGATTGCTCCTCGTCCTTTCTGTTGCCCGTCAGTTGCCCTGGCCCGAAGTCCCGGGGTCGGCGCCGTCCGGCGGGTGCGTGCCGTTGCCTTTCGGCGGATGGACCCCGTTGCCGTTCGGTAGGCTCGGCGCTTTCAGCGTGAGGTCCACGGGCGGAAGGTGCTCGACGCTCTCAAGGCCGAAGTGCTGGAGGAAGGCTAAGGTCGTGCCGTACAGGATCGGATGGCCCACGGTGTCCAGACGACCTACCTCGGTGATAAGGCCGCGCTGTAGGAGGGTCTGGGTCACGCCCGAGCAGTCAACGCCGCGTATGGCCTCGATCTGGGGCCGGGTGATTGGCTGGCGGTAAGCGATGAGCGCCAGGGTCTCGAGCGCAGCGTCCGAGAGGCGCTGCCCGGCCTGGTGCCCGCGCAGGCGGTCTACGTACAGCGACATCTCGGGGGCGGTGACCAGGCGGAGAGAGCCGTCGTGCCGCTGAAGGCGCAGGCCGCGCTTTGAGGCGGAGAGCGAGCGCGCAAGGTGTTCGAGCACGCGGTCGAGAGTGGGCTGTCGGATTGCGAGCAGGCGGCGCAGGTCGGCTGCCGTAAGCGGCTCGGGCGACACGAACAGGAGGGCTTCGGCGGCGGCCGCCATCTCCTGGATGTCCTCGCGCTCGTCGGTGGCTTCGGGCGTGGGAAAGAGCGCCGGGTCGGATAGGGGACCGGGCCGCTCAACGGCCCGAGCGCCGTTGGTGGTGACTTCCATGTGGCGAATTATACCGCCTTGAGGCGCAATTCGCCAGCGAGATTCATGCTTTGGGCCGTCCTCGCGCGAGTGGGATTGTAACGATTCCCCCGTTGTGCAAACAATACAGTGTGCGTCAGTGTGCCGCGGTCCAGGGCGACGTGCCTGGACGTATCTTCGGCGCACGAGGCAAACAAAACTAGCTGGAGGGCTGCGATGTCTAGGTTCAAGACTTTGAGATGGGGTCGGTTTCTCGTGCCGTTCATCGCACTGGCAGCTGTGGTGGCTTTGTCCGGTGGTGCGGCGCTGGCCGACTCTTCATGCCGGATGGTCTACGGCAGGTTCACGCTGACGCCGGTGACCGGACCGGATTGCGCTTCGCCGGTGGGAGTGTGCGCTGACGGGTCGTACATCGGCTCGATCCTGGCGACCTCCGAGTTCGTCGGGTCGAGTATCATCCCGACTGCCGACACCCCAACGACCTCGGTCGTGCTGCTGACGGGCGACAACTCGTTCACCCTGCGCGACGGCACGCTCATCACCAAGGACGCGATCACGCTAAAGACCACCGGACAGGGCGAGTTCGCCGAAGTTGACGTGATTGTCGGCGGCACGGGGGCGTGGGCCGGGGCCACCGGAACGCTCACCGGCCAGGGCACGTTCACGCTGGAGAACGGCGGCGAGGGAAGCTACACCGGCACGGTCTGTTTCCCATAGGCTGTAGCACCCGCCCACGCCCGGCAATCTTGCGGGGGCGGGCGGCGAACGGGTATACTTGGTGTGCGCATTTAGCCGGGTTGGCGAAATTGGCAGACGCGCACGCCTTAGGAGCGTGTGCCGAAAGGCATATGGGTTCGAGTCCCGTACCCGGCACCAAACACCGAATATTGCGGATTTTACGCACGAATTGAGGGCTCAATGAAGCCCTCAATTGCCTTTTTGTCACATCTTTGTCACACGTCATTGCACTGGTGCCCCAACAAGGCGCAAGCCAAGCGTCATGTCTAGGTGCGACCGTACCTCTGTAGGTCGGGCTTTGCGGTAGCGGGCACAGTCGGGGCACCCATAATCCGCTCCCTCAGAGTATGGGCACGCTGCCCATATTGGCGTGCTGTAAAGCCTGTAAAACCACCCAAGAGAGCCAACAGACCCATTACCAACCACGCGGAGGAGGTCATAGTTCCCCCAGTAGCGACATTCACGAATATCCCTAACCCGGCTCCGATAAGCACGCCCGCAATTGAGAACCATTTGCTCTCCTCATTGCGGTACTCCTCAAGCCGCTCCAACGAGTTTGCCGACACCAACCGAACCTGCATTTCCTCACGAGACGGTAAGACTACCTCCGCGGTTAGCAGTTGCGCAGTTTCTTGAGCTTGCGCCACAAGCTCTGCAAGAGCCCTATCCACTTGTGCGGATGCCTCTGCTGTGGGCTGCTGACCCTTTTGCGCTTGCAGGAGCGTCTGTATTCCCTTGAGTTGTGTTTCAAGCTGTCGGGTAAGTGAGCCTTGGTCCGTTGCCCGGTGCGTTGCAAAGGCTAAAGAGCCAAGTGCCCGGTAAGTCCTCTGAGCATTGATAATGGTTGCATAGCTAGGGTCCGACTCAATAGCTCCTAGCCTTACTTCGTCTGCATCCGTTAGTGGTCCATATCCTGCCTCTTTGAGCAACGCGGCGGCAGTCTCCTTACCATCGCCCAACAGCACAGCAATCTTGAGTAGTTCGTCGCGGGGCGGCTTGGTTCTATCAGAGTACCACTCATCAAGCACACCCCTTGAGACACCCAAGGCGTGCTCAATGAGCCGCCCAGATAGTCCGTAACGGCTTTCCAATTCCCTCAATTGCACTCCAAGCGTAATCACTGGTGGTGTCATCGGCTTTGGACTCCGCCAAGGTAGGGTGATACTATTCTAGCGTAGTGCCGTGGGCGTTGCTTGGTATTCCACTTGAGAGAGCCTCAAGCACCGCTCAAGGAAATTCCGCGTGGGCAACCATGACGGACGCACGGCAAAGCCCCGGAGTGAGGCTCTCGGTGGAGCTCAAGCTCACTCCGGGGCTTTGGCAACCGGACCATGGTGACGATAGCGTGGGCTAGGAGGTGCCGCTCATAAGCTCATCCAAGCGGTCCGCCGCCCCCCTTTGCATATCGCCTGTAACGTGGGAGTAGCGGTTGAGGGTCATGCTCACATCGGAGTGCCCAAGCCGCTCTTGCACAATCTTTGGGTGCTCCCCGTTGGCAAGCATGAGCGTTGCGGAGGTGTGCCGGAGGTCGTGAAGTC
>DASTEB010000501.1:0-7637 GCA_035710025.1 Chloroflexia bacterium | reverse complement strand
GTGTTCGTCACCCAGATCGAGGACGCCCTGCGAGCCGGACACATAGACCTCGCGGTACACAGCGCCAAGGACCTCTCCTCGCGCCTGCCGGACGACATGGCCCTCGCCGCCTTCCTGCCCCGCGCCGACCCGCGAGACGTGCTCGTCTCCCGCGACGGCTCGCGCCTGGCAGACCTTCCGCCCGGCGCCCGCGTCGGCACGAGCAGCCCGCGCCGCGCCTGCCAGGTGAGCGCGATCCGCCCCGACCTCGTACTGCTCGACATCCGGGGCAACGTGGACACGCGCCTGCGCAAGCTGGACGAGGGGCAGTACGAGGCTATCGTGCTGGCCGCAGCCGGGCTTGAGCGGCTTGGCCTGCAGGACCGCGCCACCGAATGGTTCGACCCCGGCGTGATGCTCCCCGCCGTAGCTCAGGGTGCGCTAGCCGTCGAGGTGCGCGCCGCTGACCAGGCCACGGCCGAGCTTGCCGCCCGGCTGAACGACGCACCCACATCCACGGCCGTACGGGCCGAGCGGGCCTTCCTCGCCGCCATAGGTGGTAGCTGCGCGCTGCCCATCGGCGCGTACGCCACGCTGGAGGGCTACAGCTTGCGCGTCCGGGGGATGATCGGCGCGGCGGAGGGTCGAATCGTGCGGGGTGAGCACACCGGCACTGCCACGGACCCCGAGAGCGCCGGGGCGGCGCTCGCCTCCATGTTGCTCGACAATGGCGGGCGCGAGCTAGTCGCGGCTGAGGAGGCGGCCCGGCCATGAGAGGACTGCCGTTGCAAGGCAGACGCATCGTCGTCACCCGAGCGCGGGAGCAGGCGGCGAGCCTGGTGGAGCGGCTGCGCGAACTTGGCGCCGAGCCGCTGGAGTGCCCCGCCATCTCGATTGCCCCACTGGAGGACTTCTCGCAGCTTGATGCAGCGGTCGCCCGCCTCGACAGCTACGACTGGGTGATATTCACCAGCGTCAACGGCGCCCGCGCCCTCGTATCTCGCCTAGGCGCCGCAGGAAAGAGCGTGGGCGACCTGTGCACCCGCAGGATCGCCGCTATCGGCCCCGCCACGGAAGCCGAGCTAAGACAAATCGGCTGCGAGCCCGCCTTCGTGCCCGATACCTACGTGGCCGAGGCGATAATCGAGCAGATAGACGATGTAGAGGGCCGCTGCATCCTCCTGCCCCGCGCCGACATCGCCCGCCAGGCCCTCGCCACCGGGCTGCGAGAGCGCGGTGCGACCGTGGACGAGGTCGCCGCGTACCGCACCGTACACGCAGGCGGCGCCGGGTCGCTTGCCGCGCTGCTCTCGGGGGGCACCATAGACGCCGTGACGTTCACAAGCTCGTCCACCGTGCGCTACACCGTCGAGGGTATGGTAGAGGCCGGGCTCGACAGGGCCGGGGCGGTCGAGATGCTCAACCGAACTGCCGTGGTGTGCATCGGCCCCGTCACCGCCGCCACCGCCGCCGATCTGGGCCTGCGCGTGTCGGCTGTGGCGGACGAGTACACCACCGAGGGACTCGTGTCGGCCCTGGTCGCGCTGTTCGCGGGCGTGGAGCCCGTAGAGAGCGCCCCGGCCAACAGGAAAGGGGATCACTGATGCTTGAGACCAGAGATTCCGCGGCGAGCGGCACGGGCGTGCCGGCGCCTACCCGACGCCCCCGCAGGCTCCGGCGAACCGCTGCCCTGCGCGGCATGGTGCGCGAGACCACCTTCACCGCCGACAACTTCATCTACCCGCTGTTCCTGATCGAGGGCACGGACGCCGTCCGGCCCATCGCCTCGATGCCGGGGCAGGCCCAGCGCTCAGTGGACACCCTCGCGCCCGAGATAGACGAGGTTGCCTCGCTCGGCATCCCGGCGGTGCTCCTGTTCGGCATCCCGGGCGAGAAGGACGCCACTGGGAGCGGCGCGTGGGATCCTCAGGGCCCGGTGCAGCGCGGCATAGAGGCCATCAAGCGCCGCTCGCCAGATATGGTCGTGATCGCCGATGTGTGCCTGTGCGAGTACACCGACCACGGCCACTGCGGAGTGCTGTCGCCCTCGGGCGAGGTGCTGAACGACGACACGCTGGCCCTGCTTGCCCGCTCGGCGGTGTCATTCGCCGATGCCGGGGCCGATGTCATCGCCCCCAGCGCCATGATGGACGGGCAGGTCGCGGCGATCCGGGCCGCGCTGGATGCGGCGGGCCACCGCGACGTGTCTATCCTCGCCTACGCCGCCAAGTTCGCCTCGGCCTTCTACGGTCCGTTCCGCGAGGCGGCGCAGTCGGCGCCGCAGTTCGGCGACCGCCGCGCCTACCAGATGGACCCCGCCAACGCCCGCGAGGCGCTGCGCGAGGTGGCCCTTGACGTGGAGGAGGGGGCCGATATGCTGATGGTCAAGCCCGCCGGACCCTACCTCGACATCATCCGCCGGGTGCGCGACACCTTCGACCTGCCCCTCGCGGCCTACCAGGTGAGCGGCGAGTACGCCATGCTCAAGGCCGCCGCGCAGAACGGCTGGCTGGACGAGCGCCGCGCCGCGCTGGAGAGTCTGACCGCCATCAAGCGCGCCGGGGCCGACATGATCATCACCTACTACGCGAAGGAAGCCGCCGCCTGGCTGGCCGAGGTGAGTAGGCAGAATGCATGAGCGAAGTGTGGTGGGCAGTGAGCAGCGGTCAGCAGGACTGACGCCATGAGCAATACCGAACACTCTGCCCGGCTGTTCGAAGAGGCCATGCGCCTGATCCCCGGCGGGGTCAATAGCCCCGTGCGCGCCTTCCGCGGTGTAGGCGGCACCCCCCGCTTCGTCGAGCGCGGCGAGGGCGCTTACCTGTACGACGCCGACGGCAACCGCTACATCGACTATGTGCTCTCCTGGGGCCCTCTCATCCTGGGGCACGCGCCCCCGGCGGTCGTCCGGGCGATAACCGAGCAGGCGGCGCGCGGCACCTCATTTGGCGCGCCCACCGAGATGGAGACCGAGCTTGCGCGGCTGGTGGTCGAGGCGGTGCCCTCGGTCGAGATGGTGCGCTTCGTGTCGTCCGGCACCGAGGCGACCATGAGCGCGCTGCGCCTCGCGAGGGCCTACACCGGCAGGCATAAGATCGTCAAGTTCGAGGGCTGCTACCATGGCCACGCCGACGCGCTGCTCGTGCAGGCGGGCTCGGGCGTCGCCACGCTCGGCCTGCCCGACAGCCCCGGCGTCACCCCCGGCGCTACGGCCGACACGCTCTCCGCGCCGTACAATGACCTGGACGTCGTCCGCGCCCTGTTCGCCGCGCACCCTGAGCAGATAGCCGCCGTGATAGTTGAGCCTGTGGCCGGGAACATGGGCCTCGTGCCGCCGCAGCGCGGCTTCCTGGAAGGGCTCCGCGAGGTGACGCGCGAGCACGGCGCGCTGCTCATCTTCGACGAGGTGATGACCGGGTTCCGCGTGGCCTACGGCGGTGCGCAGGCCCTGTATGGCATCACACCCGACCTCACCTGCCTGGGTAAGGTAATAGGCGGGGGCCTTCCGGTGGCGGCCTACGGCGGCCCGGCCGAGATCATGCAGCACGTCGCGCCCGCCGGGGCGATGTACCAGGCAGGCACGCTCTCCGGCAACCCGCTCGCAATGGAAGCGGGCATCGCCACCCTGCACGAGCTACAATCGCCCGGCATGTATGAGCGCCTTTCGGCAACGGCCGAGTCGTTGGCGTCCGGCTTCGCGCAGGCGGCGTCCGAGGCGGGGGTTGCGCTGACGGCAGCGTCGGTGGGCAGCATGTGGGGCTTTTTCTTCACGGGCGAGCCGGTGCGCGACTACGCCTCGGCCAAGCGCGCCGACACCGACCGCTTCGCCGCCTTCTTCCACGCCATGCTCGAGCACGGTGTCTACCTGGCGCCCTCCCAGTTCGAGACTGCGTTCGTGTCCGCCATGCACGGCTCGGACGAAGTCGAGATTACTCTGCAGGTTGCTCGCGAGAGCCTCCACAGGTCGAGCGCGTAGCCCCGTGCATGGGGCATTCACCCTCAGGCATGTCGTGCCCGTTCCTCTAAGCGGGTGCTCCTCCGGTTTGCACAACAGCTCCCTCTTCTGCATCGGGCTCATGCTGACTTCGACTTCGTCGAGCGCCCGGTTGGAGTACACCAGCAACCCCTCGTAGTGACGGGCCGCGGTGGAAGGTCTCACAGGTGCGTCGGTGCGTGCCTCGGCGGTAGCCGGCAAGTGCACGAGGTACTGCTCGACATGGTCGCGGCGAACGCTTCCCATCAAGGTCGACATACCCACCGAACGAGCGAAGTCGTAGAAGAATCGGACGGACTGGGCGTACGAGGAGATGGTGCTTTGGCTCTTGTCCATGGTACGCACTTTCCGCCCGATCCAAAAGAGGGGACCGCGACCAGGATGAACGAGGAGCGCACCCGTGCGCTCCTCATGCCCTCCTCTATCCTGCTTGCTGGCTGCCGTCGCAGTCATGCGCTGTCCCCACGCAGGGGAGAGGACGGGGTGGGCGAGCCTGGTGTCGAACCAGGGACCTCGGTCTTATCAGGACTAATCCATTTGTGTGCTCCACAGTCAGCCTCCAATCTCGGAGACCTTGCGGCGGAGGTGCCAGCCCGTACAGCAATCGATGCATGGTCTGTAAGTGGTCCCTGATCGGCTACAAAACGAGGGCAAAAGCCTCTTGACGCTATCATCAGGCGACCATATAATGCTGGAACACCCGTGTTCTGCAGGGATGGCTTATATTCGTTTCGAGCTGTACCGGAAACGCAGTCCTAGTTTGGCGGTGTCCCCTCCCAACCTTCCTGAATGGCGCGACGGAGTCCCTGCCCCCGATGTTCATCATTCCGGCGCCATAGCGTACGACTACGCCGCACACCTAACCCTACCGGCACCCCTTCCGATTAGCGTAACCGCTGCCCTTCGTAAAGAAACCATCACGTAGCGAAAGGAGCAGTAGCGATGAAGATAGCCGTCTCGGGTAAAGGCGGTTCGGGCAAAACGACACTCTCCGCCACCCTGGCCCGCCTGCTCGCGCGGCGCGGCTACTCGGTATTGGCCATCGACGGCGATCCCAACCCCAATCTCGGGGTAGCCCTCGGCATAGCTCAGCAAGGCCTGGCCTCTCTCCATGCGCTCCCCCGCACTATCATCGAGGAGCGCGTCGACCCCTCCGGCAACAAGCAGCTGGCCCTCACCCGCCCCATCGGCGATATCACCTCAGAGCACGGGGTGCTCGCTCCGGACGGCGTCACGCTGCTGCTTACGGCGCACGTAGATCACCCCGGCGCAGGCTGACTCTGCGGGGCACATGCCACCGTGCGTGGTATGCTGAGCCAAATCATGGAGCAGTCCGACCAATACATCATCGTGGACATGGAAGCGTCTATCGAGCACATGAGCCGGGGTACCGTGCGCCATACCGATGTGATGCTGGTCGTGACCGAGCCTTACTACCGCTCGCTGGAGACGACCGGGCGCGCCGCGAAACTCGCGCAGGGCCTCGGCATCAAAGAGGTCTTCGTAGTGGCAAACAAAGTGCGCTCTCCCGAGGACGAAGAGGCTATCCGCCGCTATTCGGCCGAGCGCGAGCTCGAGGTCATAGCGGTGCTCCCCTTCGACGATGACGTGCGGCAGGCCGACAACGCGGGCACACCCGTGGTGGACTACGAACCGCAGCCTGCCTACGTGGCCGTGGTCGAGCAGCTAGCCGACAGGTTACTTCAGGAAACTGCTCCGCTGACTATCCACCAGTAACGCATCCATAGTCTGCGGTCATGCTTTAGCCGGTCGGAGCCAGGGCCCACTTACCGAAATGTTGGCAGGATAAATGCAGAAGACGCCATAACGACGCTCGGGACCCGCAGCAGGCGGTCAGCGGAAGGAGCACACAATGTCGGAAGAAGTAACGACTCCCCCTTCACCACTCATAGAGTCCGACGTTGAAAAGCGTGTTGGCGCGGTAGACTACCTGAGTTCGAGCGCCGAACGCGAACTTCGCAAGGACCCGGGAGCCGAGCGCACGGGCGCTCTCCTCGGCCCGGTCAAGGTGGTGCATGCTTACTGGCTGGCCGGCATGAGCTGTGACGGCTGCACCGTGGCCGTTACGGGTGCCACTTCCCCCAGCGTCGAGGACCTGTTGATCGGCCGCATCCCCGGCGTGCCTCGTGTCGTACTCCACCACCCCGTCACCTCGGTGGAGTCGGGTGAGGCGTTCATGCGCAACTACGAGATCGCCGCCGAGGGCAATCTGAACGCACCCTATGTCGTCATCTTCGAAGGCTCGGTGCCCAACGAGGCCCTGGCGGCCGAGACGGGTGGGTACTGGTGCGCCATGGGCTCGGAGACCGTGCCCAAGCCGATCCCCACCACGACCTGGCTCAAGCGCCTGGCACCGGGCGCGGCCGCGGTGATCGCCATCGGCACCTGCGCGACCTGGGGCGGCATCCCCGCCGCCTACGGCAACCCCACCGGGTCGATGAGCGTCATGGACTTCCTCGGCGAGAAGTATCGCAGCGCCCTCGGGCTCCCCGTGGTCAATGTACCGGGCTGCTCGCCGGTGGGCGACAACTTCACCGAGACCGTCGGCGCCGTCCTGCTCTTCCTGAACGGCCTCGGCCCCCTGCCCGAGTTCGACGAGCTAGGTCGCCCCTCCTGGCTGTTCAAGCAGACTGTGCACCAGCGGTGCGTGCGCGCCGGGTACTACGAGGAAGGCACCTTCGCCGACAAGTACGGCGGCCACGAGTGCCTGGTAGAGATCGGGTGCTGGGGACCGGTCGTGCAGTGCAACATCACCGAGCGAGGCGCTATCAACCACGTCGGCGGGTGTATGAACACCGGTGGGGTGTGCATCGGCTGCACCATGCCCGGTTTCCCTGACCGCTTCGCGCCGTTCTACAAGCGCCCACCAGGCTCGTTCATGTCGTCGGGTAGCTCGCGGGTTGTCGGGTCGTTCGTGCGCCCCCTCCGGCGGATGACGATGCAGTACCAGAACCGAGAACCGCTGTGGGACAAGAACGAGCACGTGCCGAGTGGCTGGGGCCACGTGCCCGAGCCGGGGCCGATCAAGCAGGCCGCACACTACTTCTACGAGAAGCTGCAGTTCCTCAATTCCGAAAAGCCTGGCCGTACGAAGCCCGAGGAAAAGTACCGCGATGGCTACGAAGCCCCGGGAACTCGCCCCGGGCAGAGCGGAGCGCCGCCGGTGACTCCGGGACTAAGGCCGCAACGGCCCAGGCCGCGACGCCGCAAGTAGCGTTGCCTACCGGCGTAGGGCTCGCATTACACAGGTGACCGGGACAGGTCGGGGAGGTGGCATGGCCGACGAAAAGAAGTTCGTGCGCAACTGGTACCTGGGCATGGGCCTGGCCGGGGTAGTCGTGGCTGTGGTGGCCGCGCTCCTCCTGGCTATCATCGGCACGGCCCGCAGCATCCTCCGCAACGCCACCCACGCGCTCGATGTGGCGGAAGGGATCGTCGTGAGCACCGAGCCGATCTGGCAGCTCGATCTGACTAACGCCGTTGCCGCCCAATTGCTCGACGGCGCCCAATCGATCGAACAACATGCCACCCAGATTGCCGACGCGCTCGAAGCGCCCGAACAACCCGAGGAAGTCACCGGGTAGGGTGCACCCTTCGCGTTGGTGGTGGATCAACGCACCTGCTCTCTGACCGAGGGTCGGAA
>DASTEB010000500.1:0-8823 GCA_035710025.1 Chloroflexia bacterium | reverse complement strand
CGGCCGGTGAGTTCGCCGTGGACCACACCTTCCCGCGGGCGGGCGACTACGTGATGTACGCCGAGTTCGCGCTGGAAGGCAAGGCCGACGAGGTACACCGCTTTGACGTACGAGCTGGCGATCAACCTGGCGCGGCAGCGTCGCTGGTCGAGGAGCTATCGCCCGCCACATCGGGCGACTACACCGCAAGCATCGCGCCGCAAGGTGAGGTCATGGCGGGCGAGCCTGCCGGGTTCGTGCTCAACATCGAGCGCGGCGGGCAGCCGGTGAGCGACCTGCAGCCGTACCTCGGCGCGGCGGCCCACGTGGTCGTGCTGGACGAGACGGCAGGCGGCTTCGCCCACGTACACGCCGTGGCCGGCAGCGAGCCCCCCGCGGCGATGGGTGAGGGCGCAATGGAGGAAGGCGGCGAGGAGATGGAGGTACCGATGAGCTTCGGCCCGCAGGTGTCTTTCACCCACACCTTCCCCGAGCCTGGCCCCCACAAGGTGTGGGCGCAAGTCGAACACGACGGCCAGGTGCTCACATTTGAGTGGGTGGTCGAGGCGAAGTAGCGAGTAAACGGCAACCCCGGTTGCCACATCAACAATCACACTATCGAAAGGACGACAACGAAAATGACTCAGGTAAAGCTAACAGTTCCGGACATCTCTTGCGCGCACTGCGAGAAGACAATCCTGGAGACCCTTCGGGGCAAGCCGGGCGTGCAGGCCGTCGCGGTGAACATCCCCGCCAGGACCGTGCTGCTCAAGTACGACGAGAGCCAGATCAACCTCGACCAGGTAGGCGAACTGCTCGACGAGGAAGGCTACCCCGTCGAGAGCACGCAGGCGGTCTAGCGCGAGCAAAACGTGAGGGGGCACCCGCTAATGGGTGCCCCTTTGTCGTTCTGATGATGACTAGTAGCAAACTAATCGCGGGTCGTCGCGGGTCTTCCGCAGCCTCAGTTCGCCGATCTTGTCGCCCTGCCAGAATGTCACAGTAGCGTCGTCGGCATCGTGTATCTTGAACTCGGCTAGGCTGTCGCCCTCGATTACCCATAACGTGTCGCCTGATACCGTGGCAGTCAATGTCGGGCACGTGAGGCCGTTGTCCCATCTGACACTAACGCCATTGGAAGCAAAGTCAATGGCGTACACGAGACTAGACGTGATCCGCCCTTGCCCACCCGGAGGGCGTGTGCTCTCCGGCACAGGCTCCCAGAAGCCACGGGCAAGCGCCAGGAAGTCGGCAGCTATCGTCGGCGTCGGTGCGCCGGACGAGCCGGTTGGCGCCGTGGGCACGGGCGGAATGGAGCGAATTGGTGTAGGCGTATCCACGGCTCCGGGGACACCCTCGGGTAGGGTACTCGGCAGTGTCCCCGTGACCACGGCCGGCACGTAGCCCCGCGCCGCTACCCACAGCTGCATCGTGACTTCGCTGCCACCCCGGATGATGTCTGCTGATCCCTCATGCCAGGGCACAGACCAGCTAACAACTTCAGTGCCGACGGTCTGCGATGGCTCTGGCAGCGCCGAGGACGTACCGCCCATGTTATACCGCGCCTCCCAGCCGCCCCAGAACGGCCCCGCCGGAGCACGGCCCTCGCCGTCGGTCACTTGTAAGGTCCAGCCCTAGCGGTCGAGTTGAAGGACGGCCTTGAGATGCTGGCGCGGTTCCGGCTCGATCACCTGTATCGGAATCGGCCCACCCTGCAGATCGATTATTATGCCATCCGACCTGCCGCTATCCGGGCTGGAGCGACTAAAGAAGACCCACGCTGTGAGGTTGTAAGTTTGGCCTTTTGCTTCTTGTGGAGGAGGCACCTGGAACGTGAAGGTGTCGCTCAACACAGCGCCCGGTGCCAACTCATCAAAGCCCATCGGGCCACGATCCCAGCCGGCCCACCCGTCGGGCATCCACGGTGTTAGAGGCCAGGGCGAGGAGACCGTCCGCCTAGTCTCGTTCGCTAGCTCCACGCGCTTGGCCGCTATGTGTAGAGCGTCCTTACCCTCGTTGCGTAGGGTGATCAGCGCTTGTCCGTTCTCCCCGGCGAGGTAGTTATTATCGGCGAGGCGCAACTCCATGCTGAGGTCTCCGCGCCTCGTCGTGGCGATGGAGGGTCGCCCGACTTGCACGGTAGGCGATGCTGCCGTTGGGTAAGGGAAGGCGGTCGCCTCTGCCATTCGCGTGGCCTGCAAGCCGGGTATCTGTGTGGGCACCGGTACCACCGTCATCGAGGCTATCGCGGCCTGGGTGGTATCGGCGGGCGCTGTGGGGACCGGAGGGATGTTGGGCACTGCAAGTGAGGGCTCTGGAGGCGGCGGTAAGGCGGGCTGCGTGGGCAGCGGTTCTACGACCACTTCTAGATCGAAGGTGAACGGGCCAACCGTTTCGAGGTCGGGCAGCGGCGTAGCACCGCCGCCTGGAAATGGATCTTCAGGGATGGGAGTGGGCGTGGGGTAATCCTCCGTCTTGAGGCCCGCAATTTCGCAAGGATATCTGGGTGGGCGAACATGGATCGCTGGCACAACTAGGTGCATGCGTACTTCTTGCGGTCTTCCAGTTCCACGCACGGCAAAGTCAGCCAAGTACACGCTCGGCCCCATAGTTTCACCCGGTCGCTGACCGCTCGCCACGACTAGGGGCCTCCCTCCAACCTCTGCTTGAGGTTGCTCTAACTGAAAACGATCCCGTTGGTTGGGCCCTACGATCGTGAGGCCGACCAGCACCCGTTCACCCAGGGCGTATATCCGTGACACCGTTACCGTCCAACCACTCATAGTCTGGGCCATGCTCACATCTGTGATCTTCATATTGGGGGCTAGGGACCATTGCGCCTGCTGATCGAGTTCGGCCAGACCTAGCTGCCCATCTTGTGAGACGTGCATCGGCGAATCGCCTGGCCAGTCTGGCCCTCCAAACGTAGCGCGGAGAGCCGCCCAAAATGGAGTGCGCTGACCAGCCAGGGCTGCGCTACGCTCGTCGTACAAAAACTGCGTATATCCTTCAGCAGGAAAATCAATTACAGTCAAGGGGGCGCGAGGAAACGGGCGTAAATTGCCTTTCAAGACAACCAATCCGAAGCTCTCCGTAGGGCGCATCTCGAGAGGCGTGCTGCCTTCGTAACCCAGACACGCCAGTTCACCACCCAAGACTCTACGGCTAAGTATTACTTGGGGTGTGTCGCTCGCCACGGCTTGCTCGACTACCCGCCTGGCTAGCTCAACATCTCCCTGCGGGTCAAGCATATATGCGCCGCCAATATCGATCCCGGCAGGCGTAGACGTGACCGAGGGCTGACCAGGGCCTGACGACCCATCCGGTCCAACGCCGCGCGTCTGCCTCGACTGCAGCAGCGCCGACATGCCCACGAACAGCAGCGCCAGCAACGCTACACCCACCACACCCATACCTAACGAAGCAACCCAGCCCGCACGTGGCCCAAAGCGCATCCTAGCAGACGGCACGGGCGAGGACACGACCTTGCGCCTCGGGAGGCTATCGCCGCGCACCTTCTCGGCGCCCGACATCTGCTCGCGAGTGTCCTGCGCCGCCTGAGCGTGCCCGGCCTGAAGCCTGCTCACGAGGCGCTCTTCCAATGGCAGGCGGAAGTCCTCGCCGGCCACCGGCTTTGTGGCCGAAAGTAGGGCCTCTGTGTCTTCGGGCTGGTTGGTGTGCTGAGGTTGCTCGTCCATGTTCGATGTGCCTCTCGGTTTGCCGGTCAGCGGCCGGGCGGATCTTTGCTGCCGAGCGTATCGGAGGTGCTGAGCAGCGCCTGTAGCTCGTCTAGCGCGCGGCTGAGGGTCGAGCCGACCGTCCGCTCGTCTATGCCGAGCACCTGCGCGATCTCGTGGTTGTGCAGCCCGGCGAAGTAGCGTAGGCTGACCACCTCTCGCCTCCGGGCCGGGAGGGCGTTTACGGCGTCGCGCAGGCGGGCGAATAGCTCCTTGCGCAGCAGCGAGTCTTCGGGGAGGAGAGCGTTGGCGGCGATGTCGGGCAGAGCGTCGAGGGGGAGCAGGGTGCCTGCACGGCCGGTGTCGCGGTGGAAGTTGGCTACGAGGTTGTGCGCGATGCGGAACACCCAGGCGGCGAACGACTTGGAGTGCCGCCACTCGAAGCGGCCCAGTTCTTCCACTACCTTGAGGAAGATGTCAGCGACCAGGTCCTCGGTGTCCTGTTCGGCGCCCACCCGGTAGCCCACGTAGGCGTACACGCGTGGCAGGTAGATGTTGTAGAGTTGGCGAAACGCCTCGGGGTCGCCCGGCGCCCGCTCAACCAGCTGTTGCTCGCACTCGACGCTCATCGGGGCTGTTAGGACTCCCTCTCGCCTCCCTCCGTGCTCATGCCGCGGGCGGGCACGAGTGGGACTATAGCCGCGCGGTTACTACAGGTGCACACATAGTAACACCACTTACGCCGGATTACTGCTTAACTCGCCCGAAAGTACTGCCGGTAAGCGCGAGAGGCACCCGCGATGGGTGCCCCTTCGCCGAGCACGGCGTAATCCCCTACTTCGCCCCGGCGAGCGCGCTATTCACCAGGTCCTGCTTGAGGTGCCACAGGCGGTCGCTGAGCGAGACGTGGTAGATGTGCGGGTTGAGCAGGCGGCGCACGCCCGCGTCCAGCCGCTCCACGTCGTTCACCCGCGCCTTGCGCATCGCTTCGATGCCGGGCAGGTCGTACACCAGCTTGCCCTCGCGCATTATGTCGACCAGTAGCGGCTCGGCGCCCGTGATCTCGTCGCGGTTGATCGTGCGCGTCTTGCTCACGTCCGATGGGTGGTAGATGGTGAAGGTCGGTTCGGCCAGCGGCTCTTCATCCGACAGGCCCAGCAGGTCTGCCGTGGCCTTGCCGCGTTGGTCGTACAGCCGCCACACCTGCTTATGGCCGGGGCTCGGGGTCTTGGCGGGCGACTCCGATATCTTTATGGCGGGCTTCCACTCGTCATCGATGCACACCGCCACCAACTTGTACACGCCGCCCAGCGCCGGGTCGCCCTGCGAGGTGACCAGCCGCGTGCCTACACCGAAGGTCAGGCGGTTGATCACGCGGTCCGGCTCGATGCCGTAGCGCGGCGCTTCCTGCATGATCTGCGTGGTGATCTGCCAGATGACCATCTCGTCCAGGTCGTTGGACAGCACGATCGACGCATCGGGGAAGCCCGCGTCGTCCAGCATGCGCGAGGCCTGGATGCTGAGGTAGGCGAGGTCGCCCGAGTCGAGCCGGATGCCCACCGGCTTGTGGCCCTTGCGCCGCAATTCCTCGAACACGGTAATGGCGTTGGGCACGCCGCTCTCCAGAGTGTCTATCGTGTCGACCAGCAGCAGGCAGTCGTCGGGGTACACCTCGGCGTACATGCGGAACGCCCCGATCTCGCCCTCACCCAGCGTCATGAACAGCTGTACCATGCTGTGTGCGTGCGTGCCCTTGGGCGGGAAGCCCAGAACCTGCGACATCCCGACGTTCGACGAATAATCCGCCCCGCCGATCAGCGCGGCTCGCGTGGCGGCGTTGCCTCCCTTGTCGTGCGCCCGCCGCAGGCCGAACTCCATCAGCAGGCGGCCGCGGGCGATGTCGTGCAGCAGCGCGGCCTTGGTGGCGATCAGCGTCTGGAAGTTGAGGTGGTTGAGCAGCGACGTCTCGAGTATCTGCGCCATCGCCATCGGCCCCTCGACCGAGGTGAGCGGCACGTTGGGGTGAACCACGCGTCCCTCAGGGATAGCCCGCAAGGTTATGCCCTCGAAGGTGCCGTGCTCTTTCAGCCAGGCGAGGAAGTCGTCAGCGAACACACCGTGGCCGCTGGGGGCCTTCTGGGCCGCGAGGTATTCGATATCCCGGTCGCGGAAGCGCGCCGTCTGCATCCAGTCGAGCAGCCATTCAAGCCCGGCGCTGACGCAGTAGCCCGCCTGGTGGGTGCCGTAATTAGGGTAGTTGCGGAAGAAGTGGTCGAACTGCGCCTGGCGCTCGTGCAGGCCCGCGCGGAAGTATACCTGGGCCATGGTAAGCTGGTATTGGTCGGTGAACAGGATGCCCTCGGCCGTCTTTCGCTCAGCCTCGTTCATATCGCCTCCGGCGGCGCGAGCCTCTCAGCGCCACTCAAACTGCTCGAATCGCTCAGGGTGCCTGACCCGCCGCTCGTGCTCGCGGTTCTCCCGCGTGTACAGGTCGAGCAGGTCGCTCGCGAGGTCCAGCACCCCGGCGCGCAGCTCCTCCGGCGCCAGCACCTCGGCCCCCGCGCCCAACGACAGTATCGCGCCGCGTGCTCCCTCGAACGAGTCGAACGTCAGGTCGAGCACCACGCAGCCCTCCTCATCGGGCGGCCCTGCCTGCTCGGCAAGCCCGCGCGCTCCTTCGCCCAGGATGCGAGGCAGACGGCCGAGCAGATCGGCGTCCATGCGCACGGTGGCGGTGTATCGCGGCATCGACTCGCGGAACTCGCGCACCCAGTTGTCCCAGTACTCGCGCAGGTCGAACCGCTCGGGCCGCTCGAACCGCTCGTCCAGCAGCTCGGCCTCGTGTATGCGCGATATGCGGTACACCGTGGTTGTGCGCCGGGCCGCCTTGACCTTCGTCACGCCGAACACCGGGGCGCTGTTGACGGGCGAAGCGACCACGTACCACACAGTGCCCTTGGCGACCAGGCCGTACGGCTCGATGCAGGTGCGAATCTTGCGGCCCACTGCTGGCGCGTAGGTCATCATCACGCGGCGGTCCTGCCACACTGCGCGCTGCAGCAATTCGAGGTAGGGCACGTGCTCGCCCGGCCGGAACCAGTCGGACGTGTCGACGTGGATGCGGGCGCGCACCTGCTCGATGTCGTGGCGGTGGGCCTCGGGCAGCGCGGCGGTCAGCTTGAGCACCGCCCCCTCGATCGACTTGCCCAGACCGAGATCGGCCAACGGCCCCGGCACCGCCGAGAGGAATAACCCGCGCACCTCCTCCTCGCTCAAGCCCGTGAGGTTGGTGCGGTAGTTCTCGGGCAGCTCGACCCCGCCGCCCGGCCCGCGCTCGGCCAGCACCGGCACGCCCGACGCGTGCAGCGCCTCCAGGTCGCGATAGATGGTGCGCTCCGACACCTCAAGCTCGCGTGCAAGCTCGGCCGCGGTCATGCGCCCGCGCGCCTGCAGGTACATCATGATGGAGATAAGTCTGTCCGCGCGCATACAACTATTATAGCGCACGAGCCACCCCCCCGACCGCTCCCTTGGGCCAGCGTGGGTGGGACGAAACACAAAGACGCAAAGGTCGCAAAGGTTTTATGGTATTGGCCACGAAGAACACGAAGGAGCACTGAGGACACGAAGGTTTGTGTGGCTGGCACCGGTGCCAGGGCAGCAAGAGTGTAATCCTCATGAACCTTTGCGACCTTTGCGCCTTTGTGTGAAAACCGTTATCGCGCGAGGCGGAAGCCGATCCAGTGGGCTAGGCCCATGACGGTGATCATGGGGTTGACGCCAGAGGAGAGGGGGAACACGCTCGCGTCGGCTACGTACAGGCCGCGCACGCCGTGCACCGCGCCCGCGCCGTCCACCACGCCCTGGGAGGGTGACGCCGACATGCGGCAGGTGCCCATCTGGTGCGCGCTGAACAGCATCAGGTCGTTGGGAGCGGCGCCCAGGCGGTCGATCTGGCGGGTGTAGCGTGACCACGCCGCGGGGTCGTCGCGCTCTTCGCGGAGGATGGAGGCGCGGCGCGTGTGCAGGGTATGGACTTCCCGGGCCTCCGCGGCAAGCAGGAGCCGTGTGCCCTCCTTCAGCGCGTACAGGATGTGCTTGCTCTCCTGCCTCCCGAGGCGGTAGTAAATGTGCGGGTTGCCCTGACGGTCGATGGTTACGCGCCCGGTGTTGCGGTCGCGGCAAAGGACGAGCAGCGTGCCTGTGTGGCGCAGGTCCATCATCTCGCGCTTGAACTCAGCGCCGCCCAACCAGGGCATCCCGGTCGCCGCCAGGCCGGCGTAGATAGGTGTCGACTCGAACTTGACGCCGTAGCCCCGGCCATCCAGGTCTGCGAACTGGTCGGAGTACGCCGTCTGAAGAGGGCCGGTCCACGCGGGCACGTCCTCGTCATACACCCCAGATACCACGGTCGCCGGGTGCAGGTAGAGGTTGCGCCCGAGCGCCCGGTGCCGCAGCCCCGAGCGCAGCAGCAGCGCGGGCGACTCGACCGCCCCCGCCGCGACCACCACCAGCGGCGCGCGCACCGTCAGCCTGTGCGACCCCTCGTCTCGGCCGGGCAGCGCGCCCATACTACCTACTGCCGCCTCGACACCAACAGCCTGCCCGTTGTTGAACAGCACACGCCCGACGGAAGCGCGCGCCACGATTACCGCGCCCGCGTCCCACGTGTCCTGCAGGTAGGTGCGCGGCGTGCTCTGCTTGCCGCCCCATTGACAGCCGAACGTACACATCCCGCAGTCGCCACAGCCCTTCGCGTTGCGCGGCTGGAAAGCGTAGTGCCAGCCCAGCGCCTTCGCCCCGCGCACAAGACGCTCGTTGTGCGCGTTGAGGGCGCCCTCCTCTCGGCTCACGTTGAGGCGGCGCTCGACCTCGTCCAGCGAGCGCTGTAGGCCAATCCCCGTGAGCCCGGGCACGCCGCTCGCCTCGGCCCACTGGCTGAGGAGGCGGCCCGACGGCCGAAAGCACGTCATCCAGTTGACGGTGGTGCCGCCTCCAAGCACACGCCCCGCGATCACTGCGATTCCCACGTCCTCAGAGGCAAGCAGGCCGGCCTTGAGGAACATCCGCTCGAAGCCTTCGCCCTCGTCGTGCCCGTAATCCGCCTCGGCCAGCGCCTCACCCGCCTCCAGCACGACCACCTTGCGCCCTGACTGCGCCAGCAGTG
>DASTEB010000499.1:0-2369 GCA_035710025.1 Chloroflexia bacterium | reverse complement strand
CAGCGTAGGTCTCGCCCTGGGCGCCGTTCTCCAGCAGGTCGTCGGTGATCAGGTCGCCGATGATGGGTGGAACGAGGTCGCGCACGGCGTCGCGCTGCTGGGCGATGGCCTGCTGCTCGAAGTACTGGCGCAGGTCCCACCCCAGCACGGCGCCGATGACGAGCATCAACACCAGGCTGATGATGGAGAACTGGCCGAGTAGTGTTAGCTTTGGCACCAGGCTCGTCTCTCTTCCTATATGCCCGTCAGCGCCATGCCGCCGATAGCGATTAGCCTACTCGCCCTCGGCGGGGATGTGGAACCTGTAGCCGAAGCCCGGCTCCGACAGGATGTACTGCGGGTTAGAGGGGTCTTTCTCCAGCTTCTGGCGCAGCGAACGTATGTACACCCACAGGTAGCCGGTCTCGTCGCGGTATTCCGGTCCCCACACCTTGCTGAGCAGGTCGGAGTGCGGGATGACCTTGTTTGCCTGCTGGGCAAGCTGTTGGAGCAGCTTGTACTCGGTGGGCGTGAGCTTGACGGGTTGGCCGTCGTGCTCGACGCGGCGCTTGAGGAAGTCGATTGTGAGGCTGCCGGCCTGCACGACGTTCTGATTCTCGATAGGCCCTGCGGTCTGGCTGCGGCGCAGGATGGCGCGCACGCGGGCCACAAGCTCTTCGGGGTCGAAGGGCTTGGTGATGTAGTCGTCGGCGCCCAGCTCGAGGCCGCGTACCTTCTGGGGCTGCTCTCCCATGGCGGTGAGCATGATGATGGGCACGTTTGACACCTCGCGGATGCGCTGGGTGAGCGCGAAGCCGTCCATGCCGGGCATGGTGACGTCGAGCACGGTGGCGTCGGGCGTCTCGAGGTCGAACTCTTCGAGGGCAGCCGCCCCGCTGGAGGCGGTGGTGACGGCGAACCCTGCCTTTTCGAGGTTGACGCGCACCAGCCGGAGGAGGCGGGGGTCGTCGTCCACCACGAGGATCTTTTGCTTTACCTGTGACATCAGCAATTCCAATCTAGCCAGGATGGGCAGAGTGAGAGCTGCTCCGAGGCCCGCTCCGCCGCTACATAATAATACTTTGGCAGGTAACGCGCGTAAAGAGGACCTTGGGGGGAGGCAGCACGGGCCAATGATCTTAAGGCGGTCTTAAGGCCGCGCTAATCGCGTTTCAGGTGTTTCTCAGGAGCGCGGCGGTACGATAGGGCCACAGGACGTTATGACGCGGCAGGACGCAGCACGAGCCGCACCGACGAAGGGTGGTAAACAAGATGGCCTATCCGTTCACCGGCAACACGACAGACGCACGCGCTTACACCCCGGCGATCTCCATCAACGGCACCGCGAAAGCCGCCCATGCAACAGGGTCCGGCAGGGCCGCCGCCCTCCAGTCGGTGTACGACGCCCACGTCGAGCAGATCTACAGGTTCGTGTACTTCAAGGTAGGCAACCGCGAGGACGCCGAGGATATCACCTCGCAGGTGTTCATCAAGGCCGCCCAGTCGCTCGACGTCGAGCAGCCCGCCCAGACCATGCTCGCCTGGCTGTACCAGGTGGCCCGCACAACCATCACCGACCACTGGCGCAACTACTATAAGGGCGTGACCACCAGCCTCGACGAGATGGAAGAGGACGGGCCGATGTACCTGGCCGCCGAGCCGATCATCGCGGGCGGGGCCGAGGTCGAGGAGATCGAGCCTGCGGTCGAGAAGGTGCGTGCGGTGCTCGCGCTTCTCCCCGAGAACTACCGCCGGGTGCTCGAGCTTCGCTTCCTGCACGGCTGCTCGCTCAAGGAGACCGCCGCCGCCATGCAGATCACCGAAGCCAACGCCAAGGTAATCCAGCACAGGGCCATCCAGAAGGCAATGAAGGTCGGCGCGCAACTGATCTAGGGGACCAACGGCCCGCCGTAACGGGTTGGCCCGCAAGTTGATAATAGAGAAGGCACACACAAAGGCAGCACACGAAGGACCATAAACAGAAACGGTACCACATACAGAACGCAGCCCCCGGAGCGACCGCACAGGCCGGCCCGGGGGTTTTTGCGCGTGCCTGACCGGGGCACGCCGCGTGCGTATACGTCTAAAGCCGTAGGTACGTATGGCACTAACGTTGCTTGACCCTGTGAAATGCCCGAACGTATAATTTTGGTATTGCCGCCTGACGCCGGGCGTGCCCGCTTCAACATGCCGCCCTGGCGTCTCTATCACGCACCTCACCGCAACTGCACCCTCTACCTACCGGGCGGGTATTACACAGAGCGCCCCACCGCAGCCGGAGCGGCAATTACTCACGCACACACCGGCCCTGCGGCCGGACCCACGGATACCAAAGGAGGAAATCGAACGTGAAACGGAAGATAGTTGCGCTGGCAGCCGTCATGCTGCTG
>DASTEB010000498.1:0-5701 GCA_035710025.1 Chloroflexia bacterium | reverse complement strand
GGCGCGTGAATGCGATCGTACGCGATGCCCAAACCGCGTCCCGCGCACTGCGGCCTAACGAACCGCTCCAGCTGACTGGTGCCGCTCCCAAGCGTCTGTAGGCAACGAGCGCCAGCAGCTGAGCTAAGCGTTAGGCCTCAGCAACCCTTCGTGCGACGAAAGGTCATTACATCATCCCGCGATGCGAATCGGAATACTTGTCGCCCTGGCAGTTGTCGGCGCCTGTCGCTCCGGTGCTCCACCGGGCCAAGCGCCCGCTCCCGAGGCTATGACTGAGCAGGCGCTCCTAGCCCTCGTTGCCGACACCACGTCCCCGGGCGGCCGGATCTACAGGCCGGCCGAGGTGGTGAAGCCTGCCATCTTCACATCGGGCAATCCGATTCCGCGGTGGCCGGGCGGTGACGGCTGTGCGATTGTGTATTTCATCGTCGGAGCCGACGGCCGGTACGAGGAAGGGACCGGAGTGCCGGCTGCAGGCAGCACACGGGCCTTGGCGCAGGCAGCCCTAGGATATCTGCCTCGTTGGCGTCTGCTGCCCGCGATCGGACCAGACGACCAGCCGGTGCGGCAGGTCGCCCAGGTGCGGATTGTGAAGCGTGGGAAAGGAACAGTGCTCAGCTTGACCCCGCAAGCCATCAACAAGCCGTGCCCCGAGCCCTGAGGCCTACCGTACGTTGCACCTACCGGACGCTGAATGCATCAGGTTTCGCGCTCGGCCACCGCTGGTCTGCTGTTCAGCATCACGATGCCTGCGGCTCCGACCGCCGCAGGTGAACTAGGGCGTTAGGCAGATCCACTGATAGCAACACTGAGAGAGGCTCATGGTGCGACTCTTCCGATCCCTCGCGGCGCCAGCAGCCACCGTCGTCACGCTACTGACATGCGCTGAGGTTGCCCGCGGTCAAGCACCGGGGACCGATTCCTTGTGCACCTATAGGACCTGCGCCCTTCGCTTTGAGGAGAGTCGTCTCGTCCGCGGTGTTACCGGTGAGACGGTGGCCCGCCCCGGCTTCATCAGTCCTCTGCGCCTGATGCCGCACGTGGCCGGCGATTCCGCGCTGTTGTACGCGGCGAAGCACGACCGGTCGGCCACGCGAGCAGCGTGGCTTTCCAGCGGCGGCACGGCGGCGGTACTAGCGGGGCTGGCGATCGCTGTCATTCGGGACCAGGGCTGCAAACCGTTAGACTTTGGCTCATGCCGGGATGGGGATGCGCTCCATGTTTCCGCTGCCGGCCTCGTCATAGGCGGCTCAATCGCCACATTCGTCAGCATCCCGTTCGCGCGACAGGCGTGGCGCCAACAGGCGCGGGCGGTGTGGTGGAACAACGCCCGCTTCGCACCGTAAGCGCGACTCTGGAAGTGCTCACGTGACTGCCAGACGTACGTTGCACCTGATGGCGCGGCATGCATCGGGGTGCGCGCTTGGCCAAAGTGTACGAGCTCAAAATGGTCGGCCGCCCGCGGCGGCGATCGTCACAGGTGAACTGAGGCGTTAGGCGACACCCGAGCCACGCGCCGATGTGAGATACAGGAGACAGCGTTCTGGAATTGCTCGTTGAGCTGCTGATCCAGGTAGCCGTGCAGATCGTTCTTGAGCTGCTCGCGGAACTCGGCTTCACCTCCGTACGGGAGGCAGTTGGTCGCAACCGAAGGGAGCATCCGACGTGGGCCGCCTTAGGCATCGCGCTGGTTGGCGGTGCGGCAGGAGCGCTCACCGTCTGGGTCATTCCTCATCGGGTCCTCCCAAGGCCGCCGGTGCCAGGCCTCAGCCTGATCTTGGGGCCCGTGGCAGCAGGCGGCATGATGCACTTGTTGGGACGTGTCCAAGCGGCGAACGGACGCAGCGGCTCCCGGCTCGCCACATTCTGGGGCGGTGCCCTATTCGCGTTTTCCTTCTCTGTGGCCAGGCTTCTGTTGCTGGCTGAGTGAATGCCTCCATCGTGTCACCTAACGTACGTTGCACGTGATGGCGCGTTATGCATCAGGTTTCGCGCGTGGTATTTGTCATACGAATGCCGGCAGGTCGGCCGCGTCGCTCGTTCGACCGCCCGCAGATGAACTGAGGCGTTAGCAGCTCACGAGCACCACGGCCGCATGTCTTCACCCACTGAGGTGCATCGGTGCCGATGGCGATTGGCTTGATGGCCGGAGCGCTGGTGTTTGGCCTGGTAGCAGCGTTGGCGGTAGCGGGCGGCGTGTCGTACAGCTCCGGCGGAGCGCGTCCGCGCCACAGGCGATGCTTCTGGGTTCGCTCGCCTGCTTTGCTCCAGCGTTTGTGGGGATGGCTGGACTGGCTGCCGCCATTGCCTCGTAGGTCAAACCCCTGCGGAGCTGCCTGGGGCACCTGTCCGCGCGCGGAGCGTCAGGTTTCGCGGCTGGACAGTCCGTCGGGGGGGGCACCATCGTATCGCCCAGCCAGTCGACCGCCGCGGGTGAACCAGGGAGTTACGCGGCATTCGTCAGTGACGGCCTGGCGGGCAGAAGGGTTAATGAAGTGAACCCATGGTCCCGGGGACTCGAATGAGGCGAATGCGCATTCTCCCGCCAACCCTGCTCGCGGCCACGCTTGCCGCCTGTTCAGGGGCCACGGAGCCGGAATGGAGGCGCGACATCGGCACCCTGTTCCCCGCGGAATTCGGCGCCATTGCCGTCGAAGCCCCGACGAGTGCGCGCGCCGGCGAATCGTTCGAAGTAACGGTGACGACGGCGGGCTCGAGCGCCTGTGTGCGCGCGAGCGGGGCCACCGTCACCGTGGCGGCGCTCACTGCGACCGTCGTTCCGATGGATGAGCGGTATGTCGGCCCGCGGATGTGCACGGATGACCTGGCGCCGCATCCCCGGCGCGTATCGCTCAGGTTCTCGGCTGCCGGGACGGCGACGCTGCGGGTGTCGGGTCGAAGCAGCACCGATCCGACGCAGCTTACGGTCATCGAGCGCCAGGTCGAGATCGAGCCATAGACGCGATCTGGCGCCCGGGCGACCGCTCCGCCTGACGGAGCGCTGCAGCCGACGGCGCGAAGTGCATCAGGTTGAGGGGCTTTCAACTGCCTCCTGGCCCCAACTCCCCGCCACCGCGAACCTGGCCGCCGCCGCTGAGCTTCAGCGTCAGGCGGCCCCCGACCTCCTTCGTCGTTGAGGCAATGCCATGACGCGTGTGCACTTGGGCAGCGTACTCGCGGTAGTCGGGGTGCTGGGCTGCTGGTCGGCTCAGTCAGCGACGGACTTCGAAGCAGCCCAGCTCTGCCGGGCACAGTATCAGCGCGCCAGGACCAAAGCGGATAGCACCGCGGTGGACGCGCAGCGCCCCGTCCTCACCCGTGGCTCGGCCCCTCGCGCGCTCACCTGCGGCGCCATGCGAGCATCCGGGTGGACCAATCCACCTTCCACGCGATGAGCCGTCTAACGTAGGTTGCACCTGCCGGCGCGACATGCATCACGTTGCTCGCCTGGGTAGTGTCTCCGAGGCGCGAGCTTTTCGCGCATGGCCAGCCTGAGCGCCGCTGGTGAGCTCGGGTGCCAGGTAGCAGCCGGCCGTCTTCGACCTGTCGAGCCATGCTTTCACGATTCGCCGCCGTCGACCGGCTCAGGTGGTTCCATCTGGTGGGGTTGCTCATCGCGTCGCTGGTGACACCGCCACTTCTTACGGGCTTGCTCTTCGCGTTGTTTGCCTCCACCATGTCGGACGCGAATGGCTGGGTCGTCGTCGTTGTGTGGGTGGCACTGGCATCGTTGGGTATCGCCTTGAGCGCTCCGGTCCTCATCCGCTTCCTTCGATGGCAAAGCCACGGGGATCGAATCGTATTTGCACTCGCATCGTTCGTTGCCCTCGCTGTGCTCCAGATTCTCGGACCGATCGTCGCCATTATGGCGCTTGCCGAGCCCCATTGAGGGCATGCTGACCCCGCTACCTGACGTGCGCTGCAGCCGACGGCCCGGTCGGCGACATGATGGTTGAATGGTGACTGCGGTCCAGCCCAGCATCGTTGCGCCCGGATGCTCGGCGCCGCAGTTGAGTTGGAGCTTAGCAGTCGAGACTTCTATGCCGATCCCTACACCGGAAGCGAAGTTGGGACGCGCCGGGCGCATCGTCGCCGGGTTTCTCGGCGCGATGCTCCTCGTTGGCCGGCGCTGATCCCGACCCTGCTGCCTGACGTGGGGTCGTGGCCCGCACATCTCAAGTGCAAGCTCGTCGCGCTTGGCTGCCCCCGGCGCCGCACGTGAACTCGGTCGTCAACCTGCATCGCTTGAAGGCGCCATGACTCTTCAGCGTCGTCACCTGCCACTCGCTCTGCTCCTCGGCGCTCTGCTGGGGATCGGATTGACGCTCACGCAGTGGCGGCTCTCGTGTCGCGTTCCCGCGTCGGAAGCGTGCGTGTGGGGGAGGGCGTACCTCCCGATCTCGCTGGTCCTTGGCGCCGCGGCAGGGTTGGTCGTGGCGGGAGTGGCCTTTGTCGTCATCCGGCTGATCGGCTTGGCACCGTCATCTTCTCCTCGGGCGCCCGTTGGCCCGACCGCCGCAGGTGAACCCGGGCGTCAGGCCTCGACCGCCACGTCCATGACAGAGATGGTTCGATACGCCGGATTCTGGCGCAGAGTGGGCGCAGGTCTCATCGACCTCGCCTTGTGGATCCCGGTGGTGGTCATGCTCTACTGGCTGGAAAGCGTATCGCGGGCCGCTGCGATCCTCAGCGCTGTGCTCGGGTCGGCGCTCTACTATGCCTACGTGCTTCCGCTGACCAAGCGGTTCGGCGGGACTTTGGGAAAGCTCGCGGTGGGGATTCGTGTGAGGCCGGTTGACGGCTCGACGCTCCAATGGGACCATGTGGTACGCCGCAGCGCTGTGGACATGGTGTCGTCAGCCACAATCCTGGCAGCGGTGATCATCGGCCTGAGTGAAATACCCTTCGAGGCCTATCGGGCGGCGTCGTGGACCGACAGGACGGGTGTTCTCACCCAGGCGGTCCCTTGGTATCCTTGGGCAACGAACGCCTACATGCTGTGGGTCCTGAGTGAGTTCCTGGTGATTCTGCTGAATCGCAAGCGGCGGGCGCTCCATGACTTCATCGCGGGCACGATAGTGGTCCTGGCGCGACCCCTCCGGTCGCCTTCGAAGTCATTCGGTGCTTCGCGCCAAGTTGAGGCCTAACGCACGTTGCACCTGTCAGTGCGACCGGCGTCAGGTTTTCTCGCCTGGCGACCGTTGGTCTGTTGTTCAGCATCACGCAGCCTGCGACGTCGGCCGCCGCAGCTGAACATGCGTCAGGCGGCTCCCAACTCTCCATGCACGTCATGCCACTCCTCGTACAATACGGAGCGCTCACGCCGGAGCATTTCGCGGAGCACCCCGTCTGGGTCGCGTGTCACTGCGCGGACTACGACGAACCGTGGTACGACGACACGGACGAGGCGACGTTCCGCCCATGGGACGGTCTACTGCCCGTGGCGCCCGAGCATGGCATGTTTCTCGTTCGCGCCATGCTGCACGGGAAGGACGGAACGCGCTACGTGGGATTCCTCACGCCTGCTCCTTGGGGCGATGTCTCGCCAATGGTGTTTGGTGCCGTGCAGCCCCAGCTCTTTCTGCCCTCTGGTGAGCAGATCGGGTTCTGGCTCGGGATGACCGGTAATCCGGCTGCAGCCGGGCTCGCGCTGACCGCGGGGCTTGGAAAGCCGACATCGGAGGTCTTCCCGATCACGTTC
>DASTEB010000497.1:0-4841 GCA_035710025.1 Chloroflexia bacterium | reverse complement strand
CGTTCCTGGAGAAGGTCAGCTTTGGGCCGTATCGGCGGCCTCATCACGCGAGGTGTGGGCGGTGGGCAACTTCGGCCCGCAATCGCTCGCGCTGGGTTGGTACGGCGAGTCGTGGGCGCGTGTGCCCTCGCCCAACCCGGGCCGCAGCAGCGTTTTCTACGCCGTGTCGGCATCACCCGGCGAGGCGTGGGCCGCCGGATCCCACATCGAAGACGGGCGTGAAGTGCCCTACATAGCCCGGTGGAGCGGTGCCGAGTGGCGCGAAGTCACCACCCCCGAAGTTGGCCGGATATCTGATACTCTGTGGGCTATCGACGTAGGCGGTGCAGAGGGCTGGGCCGCCGGCTCCTCTATTCAGGACGCGCAGGGCAACAACGCGCCAGTAACGCTTCAGGTCCTCAACCCCTGCGGCGAGTAGACTACCCGCCTCGCTTTCGTGCCACGTCGCGCCGCCACAGCACGAACAGCACGCCCGCGATCGGCGCCCACGCAACCGTGCCCAGCAGGTAGCGTATCCCTACCTGCGAGCCGCCATCCCAGTTGACCAGCGTCAGCCCGAACAGCACGGCCAGCAGCGCGCCCGAGATAGCCGCGGGTAGCCCATAGGGTGAAGAGGGCGCGCCGACCGGGCGGCGGTAGGCCATGAATATCGCCACCGCGAACAGGCCGATCCCTATAAAGGGGACGTACGGCGCGAGCCACGCGGGCACCTCGACAGGCTGCCCCGAAGCCAGGAACCACATCGAGAGTACTACCCACCCAATCAGCACCGCCGCTGCGACAACCCACCCGCGTCCCATCTCGGTCCCCTTTCAGCCATTCTACGCCTGACCCAATTATACACTGGCGACCCCCCGCCCATAACGGCAAGGAGGACCGGTCAACCGGTCCTCCAGCGTCTGCGCGTATGAGTGAAAGTGACCTTACGGTGCGGGCGTCGGTGTAGGCGTGCCGGTGGGCTGCGCGGTAGGCACAACCGTGCGGGTGGCGTCGGTCACCGTGCCCGGGGGCACGATCACCGTAATCGTAGGTGTGGCGGTCGGGCACCCCTCGCACACCGTCGGCGTAGCGACGGGGGTCACGGTACCTGTAACGACAGCCGTCGTCGTGATCTGCGGCGTCACCTGTACTGTCGCCGCCGGAACCGGTGCGGTCGGCGTGCCGATCACGTCGCCGGGGCATGCGCCCGCGTTGCGATAGCGCCAGTCGAAGTAGTGCTGGCCGATGTTGGCCATCTCTACCTGGAAGCCCTGCGGGTTGGTCGGCACGTACGTGAGGGCGCGGCGCTCAAACGCCTGGATCATCACGTCCTTGACCTCGCCCTGGATGGTGGCCCTCGCCCAGTACGGCTCGCTGATCGGCAACCCGGAGGCGAAGAACCACGGCTGGATAAGCTGCTGGTCGCGGGCGACGTGACCCTCATCGTGAGTTGGGCCGGACGAGTTCAGGAAGTCCCAGAACACCTTCGGGATGTTGTGCTTGGTCTCGCCCGCGTAGTGCGCCAGCTCGACACCCGGGATGTTCGCCTTAGACGGGTCGTTGCCCAGATTGCCCACGCGGTCGATGGTCTCGGTCACGCGCTGCCCGATCCTGTTGTCGGCAGGGTGGTCGCCCGCCTGCGTGTTTGACACGCCCTGGAAGGCGCGGTAGGTTGGCGCGTAACCGTCAATCGGGTCGCCCGACATAGGGATACAGGCCGCGCGGTACTGAATGAAGTCGGCATCGCCCACCTGCACGAACCCCGAGATCAGCTCAACCGTCAACAGGCCGTTGGTCACGAAGAACGGGTTCTGCGGGTTACCCTGCGGGTTGTTCAGCTCCATGCGGCTCTTGTCGAAGTACTGCACCAGTCGAGCCCGCCCAGCGCCCTGGTTGTACTGCTCGGTCAGCCCGGGTGTGTTCGGCCCCGGTCCCCAGAACCATGTGCGCTGCACCTGGCCTAGCTGCACGAGGTGGTCGGTGCGGTCCCACACTCGCTCGAACGCCGGGTGCGCGAACGGGTAGTCGCCGCCGCCGGGCGTGTAAATTCCGGGCGGTACCGCCGCCGTCGGCACGAAAACGGGCGTGCCGGCCGGCGTGCCCGTAGCCTGCGCGGCCACGGTGCCGGTGGGTGCGGGTGTCTGCGCCAACGCGGCCGCACCGAACGCGAGCGCCGCCGCTGACGCCAGCAGGCTGCCCACAATTCGTATCCTGCGCATAAGATCATCCTCCCTTGCGAACTGTGCAACATGTGGTTTCCGGGCCCTCGCTGCCACGGGAAGCGGCTGTACGGGCCTCGGCTACCGTGTTTAGCACCTTTCGTACCAAAGGGAAGAATCCGCGCTTACACGGCTGCCGTACGCCCTCCGCGCACTTGCTCAGAAAGCGCCCACACACCGCCCGACATGAGCGAGTGTCCGCCCGGCACGACCGGAATCGCCGCGCCCGCCAGCGCCTTCGTCAGTTCGCGCACCCACGGGTCCGACACGTCCTGCGGCCGGAGCGCGTCCGAAGCGAACCTGTCTGCACGAGCGGGCGAAAGCCTGCGGTGAGCGAACAGCACTCGAGTGTCGAGGAAAGCCGCGTCGCACGTCTGCTCGAGCGCCCGCACCAACCCGTCGGGCCCCGCCAGGTCCGCGTACAGGCCGAGCACCGACCGCGCCTCGCCCCGCGCTTCGCGGCCGGAAGCGCGCATCCCTCGCTCCTCCGAGATCACGCGGGTCTGCGACGGCAAATTGAGTTCCAGCCGCCTCCAACTCAGGGCCGAAAGCCGCCCGGCGAAGAGCACCTGCGCGCGCCGCGTCGCCATAACGCCCGCAGCGCGCTCCACCGCCGTCGAGAGCTCCGCGAACTTGCCCATCGACCCCTCTAGGTACGCACCCAGATACGGACCGACCCTGGCCTGCAGCGGGGCGCTCGTCGTTGCGTGCCGAAGCACGGCAACGTCTGTAGGGGTATCTATGTCGAATTGCGTCTCGTGTGTGCGCGGAGCGGCCGCATACGGTAGACCCGCCCTGTAATGCAGCATCCACGCGAGGTCGTTGTCCACCGCCGGGAGGTCGATCCGCTTAAGCGCGGACGCGGGATAGAAGGCCGCGACGTCGGCCGAGAAGAGGTTGTTCGTGTACACGCAGGGAGAATTGCCGCTCACCGCGAGCGCAAGCCGTTCCAGCGTGTCCGCGCCCGCCAGCGGCAGCGCTCCGCCCCCCGCGTACACCACGCGCTCGAGCCCCAACGCGTCTACCGCCGCGGCCAGCGTTCGCCCGAAGTGAAACGCCTCGCGCGGGCCTTCGTTCAGCACTTCGACAGGGGGGCCGCCCGGCAGCGCGCTCGCCGCACGCGCCGCCTCGTCGTCCTCGGTCACAAGCACGGCGCGCTCGAACGCGCCCGAATCGGCGGCGTGCATCAGCAGGTCGTACGTAGCCGCGTTCTGCGCGCCCGCAACCAGCCGCTCGAGCGGCGAGCCCTCGGGCTTGTCGCCCGCCAGGAAAAGCAACAGCGTGGGCTTGTGCCTGGTCCCGCTCAAAGTATCTCCCGGCGCGACCGCACGGCCCGCCGCCGCACTACACTGCTTCGCTAGCTTAGCTCGGGCTGAAGCAGCCCGTAGTTGCCGTCAGTTCGCCGGTACAGAACGTTTAGCTCGTCCTCGTCGGCGTTGAGGAACACGTAGAAGCTGTGCCCGAGAAGCTCCATCTGCTCGATAGCCTCTTCAGGCAGCATAGCCTTCACGGCGAAGCGCTTGACGCGCACGATCTCGCCGGGCTCTTCCTCAGCAGCCACCTCTGTCTGCACCGGCGCTGCCTCGACCGCCGCCGGGGCAACCTCGGGCACGGCCACCGCGCGCTCGTTCACGATCTCGGCCGACGATTTACCGACCCCCTGCTTGCCCTTCTTCCGCTGGTAATACCGCCCCTTGAACCGCTCGATCTGCCGCTGCAGCTTGTCAACGGCCTCGTCCACCGCCGTCAAGAGGTCTGCGTTTGCTACCTCCGCACGGATGAGATTGTTGTTCTTGGTGCGCAGCGTCACCTGCGCTATGTGCTGAACGCGCTGCGGGTTGAAGCGCGTTGGCTCCTGCGTGAGGAGGACCTCACTCTGGTCGATATTCTCGAGATGGTGAGAGATGCGATCTATGCGCTTGCGAACCTGGGTCTCGATTCCGCTGCTTAGCTTGAAGTTCTTCGACCTGACGGTGAGTGCCATGGCGTGCCTCCTAACAAAATAGGGACCCGACGTGCTCTCTTGCAGGAGTACGGCCGGATAGACCTGGTCCTCTGTGAACACATCTCAGTCCCTTTTGGTGCGCGTGGAGGGAATCGAACCCCCGACACAAGGTTTAGGAAACCTCTGCTCTATCCCCTGAGCTACACGCGCGTCCCGCCGTAATTATACCGGATTGGCGGCGGCCCCGGCAAGAATGGGACGCCTCCCGCGCAGGTCGAATCCCTGCCCTGCGGCCAGCACGTAAACGCTCAGCGGGCCCACCGACGCGGGCTCACCAACGCTCACATCGTCGGTGGTGTTCAGATATGCCTTCCCCGCATCCACCATGTAGACGACCCCGGCCCCGACCACTGTCGCGCAACCTTCGCCGTTCACCAGCAGGCAGGTGTTTTCGTCGATGCCCACGGCCAGCGCGAACGGGTGCTCGGCCACCACGGAAGCCAGACGAGGGAATCGCCCCCGCGCCCCGAAGTGCGTGTCGATGATGATGTCGTCCCCGGCCCACCCGAGGCCCGACGATATCTGTACCATCCCGCGCCTTAGCTCGCCGCTGCCGCCGCCCGCCACGATCATCGGCCCACCCATAGCGGTCGCGCCGGCGCTCGTCCCCGCGACGACCGCCCCCGCGCCGTAAGCCG
>DASTEB010000496.1:0-5967 GCA_035710025.1 Chloroflexia bacterium | reverse complement strand
CCACCAGAACCGCTGCGTCCTCATAGCGAGCAGCGCGGCCACAGACAGCAACAGGAAGAGCGACTCGCTGTACACCGCCCAGAAGAAGAACGCCATCGGGAACGCCGCGATGTAGAACACCGTGCGCCCCGCGTCCTCGTGGTGGAAGTCGAGCCGCACAAGCCTGTGCAGCAATACCAGCGCGAGCAGGAAGAACAGCGACGACAGGATGATGCCCGCCCAGATAAAGCGCTCGCCCGCCAGCCAGCCCATTATCGTCACCGTCCACGGGTAGAGAGGGTAGAACGCCGCCGAGCCGTCGTCCGCCCTGAAACCCTCCGTAGCGATCTTGAGGTACCACTGGCCGTCCCAGCGCGTCCACACGCCACCCACAGCATCGACCATGGGCGTAAGCTCAGGCCCGCCCGGCGAGTCGTACCAGTTGGCGGTGCCCGCGGGCGCGATGGCGGGTATCATCATCACGGCCAGCAGCGCGAGCACCGACAGGCCTATGCGCGCTCCCAGCCACACGGCGATGGGCTGCGAGGTGAGCAGCGGGTAGGCCCATGGCGGCAGGGCGCGGCGCAGCTCCGACGTGAACAGGCCGGGCCGCGCCTGAGGCTCGGTCTGCCGGGCGTCGGGGTCGGGCACCGGCTGCCTGGGTTGCCTTCGCAGGGACGGCGGGCTTGTCGGCGCCGAGGGCTGGGTGGGCGCGGCCGCTCCGGGCGGGGGCCACTCGGCTGCGGGCATGGGGCGCGTCTCCTGCGGCACCTCGCCCTCGGGGTGCGCAGGCCCGGCGGCCTTTTCGGGCTGATCCGGCTTGTCCTCAGCGTCGTGCGGGCGCGTCTTATCCACCAGGTCTATGCGCCCGGCATTGCCATCCGCTGTGTTACCGTCCGCCGCGCCGGACGCGGGCGCCAGCGCCTTCTTGGGGGTCCCTTCGGCCATCGCAGGCAGTATACCACACGCGCAGTGGCGCACGCTGAGGGGTGCCCTTTGACGGGTCGCCGTCTGGACACCGGCCGCACGGCATGCTAAGATGTGGGCGCAAGGGGGCTCACCAAAGGGGGAAGCTGGCAATGGAGCTAGAGGGCAAAGTCGCCCTGGTGACTGGAGCGGGGCGCGGCCTCGGGCGGGCTACGGCGCTCGCGCTGGCCGAGCAGGGAGCGCGGGTCGCGGCGCTGGCCCGGTCGCTCAACGAGGTCGAAGAGACGGCGCTATTGATACGCCGCCAGTACGGCGTGGGCCGCTCGCTGGCCATACGCGCCGACGTAACCCGCGAGCAGGAAGTGCTGCTCGCCTTCGACACGATCCGCAAGCGCTGGGGCGGGGTCGACATCCTGGTGAACAACGCGGGCGACCCCGGCGGCACTCGTCCCATCGCCAACCTGCCGCTCTCCGAATGGCAGCGCGCCCTCGACGTGAACCTTACCGGCACCTTCCTCTGCTCCCGCGAGGCCATACGCGACATGGCGCAGCGGCGCTGGGGCCGCATCGTCAACATCTCGTCGGGGTCGGCGGCGGTGCCCGTGCCCGGCATGGCCCCCTACGGCGTCGCCAAGGCCGCGGTCGAGCACTTCACCCGGCAGCTAGCCGCCGAAGGAGAGCCGCTCGGCATCGTCGCGGTAGCCCTGCGCCCCGGCATCGTGGACACGCGCATGCAGGAGGACATCCGCAACCGCACCCCCGACCGCATCGGCCCCGAATTGCGCGCCCTGTTCGCCGCCTACAAGCAGCGCGGGATGCTCGTGCCGCCGGAGCGCCCGGCGCGCATCATCGCCTACCTGTGCAGCGACCGCCCTGGCTACATCAACGGGCGCGTGCTCGACGCGGATGAGATCGAAGAACTGCTGGTGCGTTAAATTGGTGCGTCATGCGTAAGCGAGACTGTGCATCGTTTCCCAACGGAAGAACCCACACTGGGGACAGATAGCCCCGAAGGGGCGTAAGAACTTAGCCCCGGGCTTGCGCCCGGGGAGAGCGCCCAACAATAATCACAAGCCCCGAAGGGGCGACAGAGATATCCCCGGACGGGTACTGCGGAACCAGTCTCCTACCTCGCAGGCACACGGAGCGCCGGGAAGTCGCGCACCACAGCCTCATGTGACCTTCTTCCACGGCGACCGCACATGACTCGCACCCGTGCCGCAGCCCTTACGAACCTCTGTCGCCCCTTCTGGGCTTGGGGTTTGGGTGGGGTGATCGCTTACCCCGGGCTTGCGCCCGGGGCTAAGTTCTTACGCCCGCTTCGCGGGCTGTTTGTCCCGAAGACTACGACAGATGCCCAGCACATCGCATGCTCGCCCACTTAACAGATGACGCCTGGCGTTTGACGACTTTTCCGCATTACCAGACTTATATGGAATTCACGCATCAGCCTTCCCCACCCGCAAGCGCAACCCATCCTCCAGCCAGCGCTGCGCTGTGGCGTGTACCTGCATTACCGATGGGTCCTGTCCCCTCAGGATAGCTACCAACTCCCAGAACCGCTCGGCCCGCGGCTCCCGGCCTTCCTCGTACTGCTTCAACAGCGCGGCTGCGGCCTCGCCCGTGTCCTCCACCTCCATCACCTTCGCGTGGGCCTGAAGGAAATCCTCGATTACCGCCTGTTCTCGCTCTCCCTCGGGTGAGCGCCCCTCGCGGACGGCCTTCTGCGCCTCGGCGTACATCCGCCCGGACATCTCCTGCCATGCGCTGACGTCGAAGTTGCGGGCCTGCACAGACTCCCAGAACGGCTTCGAAATCTCCGCGAGCCGCCGCTGGAAGCTCTCGTCCGACACCAGGTCAGCTAGCTCCAGCCACGCCTCAAGCTGCTCCTCGGTCATTTCCTCAGGCAAGTCCGCTACCGCCGCATTGAGCAGCCCGTCGAGCCAGCCGGGGTCTACCGGCACGTCGCTCAGGCCGCGCAACATGTGGCCGCGCACGAACCCCTCGCGCTCCATCGCGCTCAGGCGGGCCAGCGCGTGCGCCTGCTTAAGGTAGGCCAGCAGGTCCTCGTCCTCGCCGCCCCGACGCTCAAGCGCCGTCCGCAATAACGCCTGCTGCCGCTTCAACCCGCGTATCTGCACCTCCAACGCCTCAAGCTGCAGCCGCGCCGCGTCACCCGGCCCCTCCTTTCCTTCCAACATCGCTCGTATCGTCGGCAGGTCGAACCCCACCGCGCGCAGAGTGCGTATCAGGTCGAGTCGCAGCAGGTCGCGGTCGGAGTAAAGCCTGTAGCCCGCCTCGGTCGTGCCCGTGGGCGGTAAAAGCCCCTCGTCCGAGTAGAAGCGTATCGTCTTGACCGGAAGCCCACTCAGCCGCGCCGCCTCCCCGATCGTGTGCAATTGCGATTTCGCCGCAGAAACCACCCTTACCCCCTTGACTCTCCAGTTACTGGATAGTTTACCATGGTGCGGGCCTGCTCGCCAGGCTCCTATAAGAGAGAAAGCATAGAGAGAGGAGGCAACGGCAAAGAGATGGCAAAGAAGATAGCAACCGTGCTCAAGCTCAACCTGCAGGCGGGCAAGGCCACCCCGGCCTACCCCGTCGGCCCGGCGCTGGGCCAGCACGGTGTCAACATCAGGGCGTTCGTGAAGGAATACAACGAGCGCACGGCAGACAAGATAGGCAACACCATCCCCGCCGAGGTGACGATCTTCGAGGACAGATCGTTCTCCTTCGTCACCAAGGCCCCGCCCACCGGCGACCTGCTGCTCAAGGCGGCGGGCGTGGAGAAGGGCGCGGCCCGGCCCAACACGGCGAAGGTAGGCAAGGTCACGCGCGTCCAGCTTGAGGAGATAGCCCGCGTCAAGATGGCCGAGCTGAACACCTGGAAGCTGGACAAGGCCGTGAAGATGATCGAGGGCACCGCCCGGAGCATGGGCATCGAGGTGGTATAGTGGCTGTGCCCGGCGGCCCAGACGTCGCCGGGCACTATCCTGAGAAAGGAAACAACGTGAAGATCGAAGCTGTAGACGGCCTCGCGGGCCTGCACGCCGCGCTCGAAGCGTCGGAGGGCGAGCGCGACCGCATCTTCGCCGAGCGCGTGATGCTGCCTCTCCGCCCGGTGTTCGAGCCTATGCTGCGCATGAACCCGGCCATCGACCCCGAGACGGCGTTCGACGACCCGGTCGGCCTGGCGAAGTCATGGATGTTCTACGTGCCGGAGTACGGCGTGGAGGAAGGGCTGGCCGAGCTTGCGAAGCTGGAGAGCGTGGACACGTTCGAGCGCTGCGTCGGGTCGCTTCGTCGGGCGGCGGCGGCACTCAAGCCCGAGGAACACGGCGTTGATCTGCCCATCGTGCGCCTCGCCGTGATGCTGATGAAGAGACCTCCCAACGCCGACACCGACAAGATGCGGGGCTACACCGGCCTGGGCGGGATGCCGGGAGCGGTGGTCGCCATGACCTACCCCACCGACTTCAGCGTGCCGCGCATGCCCTCGTCCACCGCGCACGAGTTCAACCACAACGTGCGCTTCACCGTCGAGCCGTGGAGCATGAACACCACAGTCGGGCAGTACATGGTGGCCGAAGGACTGGCCGAGAACTTCGCGGCCCAGCTATACGGCCACGACCTGGTCGGCCCGTGGAGCGCGCTCTTCTCGGAGAGCGATCTGCAGGAGATTCGCCCACGATTCCGCGACGGCCTGAACGTGACAGGCTTCGACGAGATCCGCGGGTACATCTTCGGCGACTGGTCTGCCGAGCAGTTCAACCACAAAAAGCAGGGCCTGCCCGACTTCGCGGGCTACGCCATGGGCTACCGTGTCGTCCGCGCGTATATCGAGCGCACCGGGCGCACCGCCGCCGAAGCGACCTACGTGCCGTGGCAGGAGATCGCCGAGGAGTCGGGCTACCTGTAGAGAGTTGTCGCGCTACTGCATCGCTTCCGCCGCGCTCTTGACGAAGTGGGCCGAGCGTAGCTCGCGCTCGAGAATGTAGGTGATGTAGCTGTGCATCGTGGCGGCCAACTCTGCCGCTAGGTCGGGGTCGAGCCGCACCCGCGACACCGCGCTGTAGCCGCTGCGCTGCATGAGCCGCATCACCTTGAGCGCGTTGACCGACAGGTCGCGCCCTATGCCCACCTTGCGGCAGGCCGCGCATACGACGCCGCCCTGCGGCGCACTGAACCCGTTAGTCACGGGCGCAAGCTCGCCCTCGCACTGCACACAGCGCGAAAGCTCCGGCGCATAGCCCATGTAGGTGAGCAGGCGCATCTCGAACCAGCGAAGCGCCCGCGTGGGGTTGGGGTCCTCGGACAGCAGGGAGAACGCCTCGGCCGACAGTTTGTACACCGGGTAGTTCTCCAGGGCGTCGGGTGTGAGCGCGTCCAGCAGCTCGGCGGCATACGAGGCGTGGGCGATACGCGAAAGGTCGTCGTGCAGCGGGCGGTAGGCGTCCACTGTCTCGGACTGAGTAATGATGTCGAGGTTGCGCGCTTTCGCGAGCAGCATACTGCTGCGCGTGAACAGCTCGACGTGCCCCGACAGGCGGCTTGTGATCCTGCGCACCCCCTTGGCGACCACGCGCAGCTTGCCGAAGTTCGGCGTGTACACGGTGAGGATGCGGTCGGCCTCGCCCAGGTCGATCCGCTTGATTATCAGTCCTTCGGACTTGTATAGATGCTCTCTCGCGTTCATGCCGCTGCTCATTCTTCCCTCTCGCTTGTACTCAAGACTCGGCTGCTAACACTACAACAAAGCGCCTCGCTGCGCGGGGGATGTGGAAAATCTGTTCCCCTAATTATACCTGTTTTGCGCCCAAAACGCCGGGTTTCGTTCGCCTCCAGCCCCACTTCTCCAGTCCCACTTAACGAGGAGGAGGGACAGCATCTCGCGCTGCCCCTCCATAACGATCGGTGACGGCTAGTAGTTGCGGTGCTCGCCGCTCTCCTCGCCGAAGTCGCGGGTCTGGTCGCCCAGGTCCTCCACGGCGTTGCGGGCGTCCTGTGTCGTTTCGTCCCACGCCTGCCCGGCCTCGCGGCCGAGGTCGCGCGTCGCTTCTC
>DASTEB010000495.1:0-5022 GCA_035710025.1 Chloroflexia bacterium | reverse complement strand
CCTGCGCGTTCGGGGTCTCTCTAATATCCGTCTCCATTACTCCTCTATTCCTCCGTCGATCTTATTTGCTTCCTCTTGTTCCAGCGCTGCCGGGCGCACGGGGCAGCCCGACTCGTAGTCGTATGCGCCTTCGGGCAGCAGGGTGCTAATATGGCGGCAGGCCAGCAGGATGTCGGCAAGCTGGCTGTCGCTCAGGGGTGAGAGAAAGTGGGCCACGCCCCGGCGGAAGGCTGCATGGGCGGTGCCCGCCACCTGCGCTCCGGCCTCGGTCAGCCGCAGGAAGATCTTGCGGCGGTCCTCGGCGTCGTGCTCGCGCAGCACGTAGCCCCTGTTCACCAGGGCGTCCACGGTGCGGGTCATCGTGGGCATGGCGACGTTGAACTTGCGGGCAAGCTCGCTCGTGAGCTGCGGGCCGTGATTGAGCATGTACAACACCCACATCTGCTGCTCGCCAAGCTCCGCCAGGGTAGGGTCGGCGTCGGCCGTGCGCAGCCCGTGCTTGATAGTCCTGAACATGCGCGGGAACGTACGGATGACCTGGGTGGTGGTCTCGTCGAGGCGCTCGCTGTACTCGCGCTCGGCCTCGGCGATGGCCTTTGCGTGCTCGCTCTCCGGCATGATCTTGAGTGTGGCCATTCTTCTCCTTCGGTTCTGTCTGTGGCGGGGATTTACTACGAGCGTTCGTTACCGTAGCAAATAGTTAGCATTGCTAAGTATACTGCCATCCCTGTCTGCAGTCAATCGGTCCGAAGACCTATTGGCCGTGGTGCGGCGGAACTATGTCCCATATCGCTACGCTTGCGGGATAGGTCAGGTGTGGGGCGCAAAGTGCCGGTGCGTGCGACCTGGCGGGCAACCATCCGTTACTCAATTGAAGGGGCGAAATACGAACAGATCACGCGCTATCCACAGTCGTTGACGCGGCGCATCCGGGCCTCTATAATCTGGTTCGGCGGATATTATGACAAGTGGCCGGGGAAACGCGCGCCGTCGGGCGTACGCGCTATCGCCAACCCGGGAGCGGCGAAGGGGCACACTATGACACATCGCGTGCGACAACGTGTACTGGCTACAATGGCCCTGGGGCTGCTGGCGCTTTGCCTCGCGGCTCTGCCCGGCGCGGTCGCGGCCCCGCTCGGCCAGCCCTCCATCGGCATACGCTGGGCCTTCTACGTCACCTATAATCCCAACTCTTTGCAGTCGCTGTCAGCCAACGCCCGGCATCTCACGCACGTGTCGCCCTGGTTCTACAACCTGGGGGCCGACGGCCGCATCACGGGCAACGACCGCCCCGACGTGTCGCAGATCATCCGCGCTGCGGGTGCGAAGAGCTTGCCCATGGTCAAGAACAGCTCGGCCGAGTACAACGCCTTCACCGCGCTGGTGTCAGACCCCGCAAAAGTTGACAGCATCGCCGAACAGATAGACGCGATAGTCACCAACAACAACTACGACGGCATCACCCTCGACTTCGAAGCGCTCAACCCCGACGACAAGACCCGCCTCACCATCCTCGCCAGCCGCGTGTTCGACCGCCTGCACCCCAAGGGCAAGCAGGTGGCGATTGCGGTCGCGCCCAAGACGCGCGACGTAGCGACCGGCTGGGCCGCCGCCTACGACTACCCCGCGCTTGGCAGGGTGGTGGACTACGTGCTCATCATGGCCTACGACTACGCCTGGGTGAACGGCGACCCGGGCGCGATCGCGCCCCTGCCCAGGCTGCGCGACACGGCGAACTACACCCTCGCCCGCATACCCGCTCGCCAGGTGATCTGGGGAGTGGGCGTGTACGGGTACGACTGGGCGGTCGGCCCCGACGGCAAGTCACTGGGCCCGGCACAGTCGCGCACCTGGGCCGAGGCCGACGCGATAGCCCGCCGCCCCGGAGCGCAGAGTGGGTACGACGCCACGGCGCAGGCCCCCTGGGCGCGCTACACGGACAACGGGCAGCTTAGAGAGGTGTGGTACGAGAACCGACGCAGCTTCGAGGCCAAGCTGAACCTGATCTCCGAGCGCGACATGGCCGGCTTCGGCATCTGGCGGCTGGGGCAGGAAGACCCCACCATCTGGCAGCTTGTGCCCACGCTGCCCACGCCCATACCGGTCACGCCAACCCCACCCTTCGGCGGCATCCCGCCCGCGGACGGCACTCCCTACGTCGCGCCGCCCCCGGCGCCCACCGCGACGCCCACGCCCAAACCCAAGCCCGCCGCGTGCAATCCCGTAGAGGCGTTCCAGTCCACAGCCGAGAAGCTGTACTTCCCCGAGACGGGGCACACGCTCTCCGGCTCGTTCCTCAAGTACTGGAAGGCTAACGGCGGGCTGCCCGTGTTCGGCTTTCCGCTGACCGAGGAGCACAAGGAGGTCAGCCCTACCGACGGCAAGACCTACACGGTGCAGTACTTTGAGCGCAACCGCTTCGAGTACCACCCCGAGAACGCACAGCCCAACGACGTGCTGCTTGGCCTGCTCGGCGTGCAGTCCGTGGCCGACCGGCTCTTCCCGCCCGCGGCCGAGCCTGCCATCGGTCCCGACACGCTCTACTTCCCGCAGGTGCAGCACACCATCAGCGGCGCTTTCCTCACCTACTGGCAGAAGTACGGCGGCCTGCGCCAGTTCGGCTACCCCATCACCGAGCCGCTGCTGGAATTGAGCGATATAGACGGCAAGACCTACTCGGTTCAGTATTTCGAGCGCGCCCGCTTCGAATTGCACCCCGAGTACGCGGGCACCGAGGCCGAAGTGCTGCTTGGCCTGCTCGGGCTGGACATTTCGCCCTGCCGCGATTAGTACGCCCCTCGTGTGGTATAATCGGGGGACATAGTATTGAGTGAAGGGAGATACGAGATACTATTGTGTCTCCCCTCTTCGCTCTACCCACTTCCTACCTCGACGAGGAGGCGGCAATGCCTGAGACCAACGACGAGGTCGAGATCAAAGAGCTTGACCTTGCTGATATCAAGAAGCGGCTGCTGAAGCTGAAGGCGCAGCTAGAGCACGACATGGACGTGAAAGAGCAGCAGGTAGCCGAGTCGGGCGACGACCTGGTGCCCGAGCGCGGCGGCATCGGCAACCACATGGCCGACGACGCCAACGAGACTGCCGAGCAAGAGACCATGCTGACCCTGCAGTTCAACATCCAGCGCGAATTGGAGCAGGTGAACCAGGCGCTGGCCCGGCTGGAGAACGGCACCTACGGCAAGTGCCTCAACTGCGGTCGCGACATCCCCCCGGCACGCCTCGAGGCTCGCCCCTTCTCCCTGTACGATATAGAGTGCCAGCAGCTGGCCGACCGGGGCAAGCTCTAGACGCCCGGCCGCGGGGCACGATGCGTGCCGTGCCAACATCCCAATCATGTCAACCAGGCGTAATAGCTACATATTCATGGCGGTCGCCGCGGCGATTGTGCTCGTGCTCGACCAGATCACCAAGCTGTGGGTGACCGCCAACATCGAGCCGGGCGAAACGGTGTCCATCGTGGACGGCTTCGCCCGCTTCAGGTTCACGCAGAACAGCGGCGCATCCTTCGGCCTCTTCCCCGACTCGTCGGGCGTCATCAGCGTGCTGGCGATGCTGGTGATCATCGGCATCCTCGTGGCGTTCGTTCGGCTGGGCCACCCGAGCAAGCTGTCGGTGCTCGCCGCGGGGCTGGTGGTGGGCGGCGCGCTGGGCAACCTGGTCGACCGCCTGCGCCTGGGCTACGTGGTGGACTTCGTCGACGTGTACGGCCCCCACCTGACAATTGGCGACCGCATCTACACCTGGCCTGTGTTCAACGTGGCCGACAGCGCAATCACCGTGGGCACGATCCTCGTGATGGCGGGCATCCTCTTCACGGGCGAATTGGCCAGGCGCGAGGAAAAGACCCCCGCCCACCCCATCGGCAAGGCCGAAGAGCGCGAGGCCTGACACACTATCCCTCCCCTAACCCTTGACCCAAACAGCAGATAACCGCACCATCGAGTGGGTCGCCGGGCCTGAGCAGGCAGGTGAGCGGCTCGACCGGGCCGTGACCGCGCGCCTCGACGGGCTGTCGCGCTCCTACGCCGCCTCGCTGGTGGAGTCGGGCGCGGTGCGAGTGAACGGGTTGGCCGTGAGCAAGCCCGCGCACAAGCTCAAGGCGGGCGACGAGGTGGCCGTGGACGTGCCCGCCCCGCGCTCCTCGACGATCGAGGCCGAGCAGATCCCCCTCTCCGTGGTTTACGAGGACGCTGACCTGCTGGTGGTAGACAAGCCCTCGGGCATGGTAGTCCACCCCGCACCGGGGCACAGCGGCGGTACGCTCGTTAACGCGCTGCTGGCCCACGTGCCGGGCATTGAGCTTGAGATGGGCCTGGAGGCGCGCCCCGGCATCGTGCACCGCCTCGACAAGGACACCAGCGGGCTGATAGTGGTTGCCAAGCGCCGCTCGGCGCACGACGCGCTATCGCGCCAGATGGCAGCCCGCACGATGCTCAAGGAGTACCTCGCCGTGGTGGTCGGCACGCCCCGGCCCGAGCAGGGCGTGGTGGACGCGCCGATCGCCCGCGACCCCCGCGACCGCCAGCGCATGGCCGTTGTAGCGGGCGGACGCCACGCCCGCACGCGCTACACCGTCGAGGAGGTGCTGCAGGGCTACTCGCTCGTGCGCGCCACGCTCGACACGGGCCGCACCCACCAGATCAGGGTACATCTCGCCTCGATAGGCCACCCGGTGCTGGGCGACCCGGTATACGGCAAGCGCACACTGAAGGACGCCGCCCGGGTCGGCCTGCGGCGGCAGTTCTTGCACGCGCACCGCCTCGGGTTTACACTACCGTCGTCGGGCGAGTGGCACGAGTTCGTCAGCGAGTTGCCGGGGGATTTGACGGGGGCACTAACCGGGCTAGAGCGAGGTAGTTAGTGGAGCGAGTCAAACACCTAATTCTGGATACTGTAGTCGCGGCACTACTGCTCCCCGCGCTCGCAGGGTGTATGGATCCGCCTGCGGCCACTACAGATAACGCCGAGCAGCCGATCTCAGATGCATCGGAGACGCGTGTA
>DASTEB010000494.1:0-11780 GCA_035710025.1 Chloroflexia bacterium | reverse complement strand
GCAACAGACATGTGGCGGTATCCAACTCGGCGTCCCTGCCGAACATGGGCGTGAGGGGCTGGGGCAAGGTGGACAGGTAAGGTGTCCACGCCGTGGGGTCTGAGCGTGGCACCGGGGTCAGGGGGATAGGTATAGGTGCAGCCGGAGGCAAGGCGGCGTTAGGGGTGAGGGGTGAGGCGTGAGGGGTGAGTCCGCGTCCCTCGTCTCCAGTGGCGGCGCTCAGGACTGCGGTGCGCTCAAGCGCGAGAGCAGAGGCCCCGCCGTCGCGGGCAAAACGGACGAAATCCCAATGTGATTGCATCGGGACGCCCAGGGCGTCGGCCAGCAGCGCGGCCACCTGTTTGGAAGGCCTGCGCGTGCCCGTTTCGATGCGCCCGATAGTGTCCTCGGCGCACCCCACTCGCTGGGCCAACTCGCACTGGGTAAGGTCAAGCGCCCTGCGGCGCGCTCTCAGCCATTCGCCGAACGAAGATTGAAGCCCCTCCACCTGCCAAATCTCCTTTGCCTCGCCAGGCACTGACGCTCCGGATACCGAATGCCGAATACCGACGGGCGAAATCGGAAACTGGCGGAAAGGTGTCGGATTCTTGTCCGGCTCACTTTAGCGCGTTCCGTGCTGTAATGGATGCGCCGAAGAGAGTATCTTAGGCTACTCGTCAAGTGGACGAGGGGTGAGGGGCGTGTGCTGAGCATCGACGCGCATTCCACACTAGCCAACGCGGGAGTGCTCACGCATCACGCATCAAAACTCACGCATCATGACCATCGCGCAACACCCGTCACCCATCACCCGTCACCCATCACCCGTCACCCGCCACTCGCCACTGGTCACTCGCCACTACTCATACAGGAGAGGAAGAAATGAAACGAAGGGGCATATATAAGACCGTACAACTCGTTAGCGCACTGGCTTTGCTCGCGATCGCGATCCTTCAGCCTTTCGCCCTGCAGCCGGGCGGGGTGAGGGAAGCATACGCCGACGCCATGCCGTGCACCGATGCGCCTATCGCGCCCGGCCGCTCGTTCAGCGTGCAGGGCGGGCAGGCCACAACGGTGAGCAACGACGACGCAAGCCTGGTCATCGGCACGGACGTGCTCACCGCGTCGACTGTGCTGACCATCACACCTCTGCGCGGCGGCGACGTGCCCGCGCTCCACCAGGGGATGACGAACGTCACGAACGGGCCGCGGTGCGGGTATCGTTTCGAGCCGCATCCGGCCCGCTTCGCCGCCAAGATGCAGGTCAGCATCCCGTACAACCGGGGGCTTATCCCCCCGGGCCTTACCGAGCACGACATCAAGACCTTCTACTTCGACGATGTATCCGGCAGCTGGAAAGAGCTGGAGAGAGTAAGGGTCGATACGCAGGGGCGCAGGGTAATCAGCCTGACCGACCACTTCACCAACATGATCAACGCGACGGTGGCCGTGCCCGACCACCCTCAGCCCCAGTCGAACAACCCGACCAGCATGAAGGACATCAAGGCCGCCGACCCCGGCTCGGGCATCAACCTGATCGAGGCGCCCCAGGCCAACAACAAGGGCGACGCCCGGCTCTCGTACCCCATCGACATACCGCCGGGCCGCGGGGGCATGCAGCCCAACATCGAGGTGAGCTACAACTCCGGCGGGCCTAACGGCTGGCTCGGCGTCGGCTGGGATATCCCGCTGAAGGCTATCACCGTCGACACGCGCTGGGGCGTGCCGCGCTACGATAACGGCCAACTCGTCGCCGGAGCGCCGAAAGAGACCGAGACCTACATGCTGAACGGCGAGCAGCTCGCGCCGGTGTTCAACCGGGGCGCGCTCGTGGACCGCGTCGACGACAGGGTGTTCCACACCCGGGTGGAGGGCGAGTTCCGCAAGATCATCCGCCACGGCACCGACCCCACGGACTACTGGTGGGAGGTGATCGACAAGAACGGCACCCGCTACTTCTACGGGGGCGACCCCGAGACCAACGGCCCGCGCCTAGACTCCACCCTGCGCGACGGCGACGCGGGGGCCGCCGACACCAACATCTTCAAGTGGGCCTTGCGCGAGATACGCGACACCAACAACAACACCATCGTGTACAACTACGACCTAGTGGACGGCGGCGGCGCGGGCAGCGGCGAGCGCTGGCACCAGATCTACCTGAGCAGCATCCGCTACACCGGCACCGCCGGCGCGACCGGCTCGGTGGGTCCCTACGAGATCAAGTTCAACCGCGAAAGCGGCAGGCTCGACGCCACCACCGACGCACGCCCCGGCTTCAAGACCGTGCTCGACCAGCGCCTGGCGAACATCGAGGTGCGCCAGCCGGGCGCCACCAGCCCCCTCATCCGCCGCTACGTGTTCCAGTACGCCTACGGCCAGTTCAACAAGTCGCTCCTCACGCGGGTGACCCAATACGGCGCGAGCGGCGGCGAGTTCAACCACCACGACTTCGACTACTACAACGACGTCGTCACAGGCACCACCGGCGTCCTGCAGGGTTTCAACCCGCAGACGGTGAGCTTCGGCGGCGCCGAGTATGTCGAGGAGAGCTTGCTGGTCGTCCCGGCCCGCTCGACCTCGCTGCACGCGGACAACTCGACGAGCAACCAGGGGAGCGCATCCGTGGGGATCGGCTTCCTGGGGGTCGCGGGCGCCGGTGTGAAGGGCGGTATCCAGGGCGCGGGCACCGACACGAAGCTGGCCCTGCTCGACCTGAACGGCGACGGCCTCCTCGACCAGGTGTTCGAGCGCGGCACTCCCAGCCCCGGCTCCCCGGCCTGCGGCAAGAGCTTCTTCTACCGGCCCAACACGGGCGGCCCCGGCTCGGCGCCCAACTTCGGCCCCGAGGTACGCCTGCCTTCCCTCGAGAGCCTGTGCGCGCAGCTTCCCTGGTGGGACAGGGCCATTGGGCACGAAGGGAGCGCCACCTACAGCCTCGACGAGCACGGCCGCGTCGGCCCCATCGGCGCCAACCACGAGAACCAGTGGACCGACACCACCGGCGAGATCTACATGACCGACGTCAACGCCGACATGCTCCCCGACCTCGTGGTGCGCCGCAACGTGCACTACAACCGGCTCGTGGACGGCGTGCCCACCTTCAACACTCAAAGCCCCACGCCCCTCGAAGCAGGCACCACCAACACCGCAGGCATTATCCCGCCCATCCCAGACGCCGTGCGCGACCAGATGGAAGAAGTCTACCACCTGGTCGACCCCGTGCGCCGCTGGACCGCCCCCTACAGCGGTACCGTGAGCATCACGGGCCAGGTGCGCCTCCTGAACGACGCTCCGCAGTCCTACACCACGGCCGACGGCGTGCGCGCAAGCATCCAGCACAACGGCACGGTGCTGTGGACCACCACCATCAGCAACCCTCACGACCTCGCCGCGAGGCCCATCGCCGGCCTCTCCTCCGTTCAGGTCAACCGGGGCGATAACATCTACTTCCGCGTCAATTCGAGAGACGACGGCATGTACGACGCGGTAGCCTTCGACCCGACCATCACCTACAACGGGGTCGACACGACCAGGGTGGACGAGAACGGCATGCCCCTGTTCGTGTACAACGCCTCGTCCGACTTCGCATACGGGGGCATCCCCCTCGACATGGTAGCGCCCATCACGGGCACCGCCACCCTGTCGGGCACTCTTGTCAAGGATAGCGCGACCACGGACGACGTCACCCTCACCATCACCCAATCACAGTGGCCAGTGGTCAGTGGTCAGTGGTCAGTGATTCACCAACAGACGCTCGACTGGGACCAGACAGGCTCCTTCCCGGTCAACCTCAACCTGGCAACCCTGATGGGGAGCAGGATCCGGGTGCGCATCGAGTCGGACAGCCGCATCGACATCACCGGCATCCACTTCGCCCCCCGCCTGGAGTACGACACGATCATGGGCCAGCCCGCGCCGGTGGACGAGAACGGAGACCCCGCCATCGTGCTCGCCCCTCCCGTGACAACCGGCGTCTTCCCTCAGACCCTCGGCGTTGGCGGGGCCGCGCCCGCGCCATACCAGCCCTGGGTGGTGCCCTCCGACCTGCCGACGAGCACCCTGCAGCTGCGCGTCCAGCAGGCCATCACTGTCACCAACCCCTCCATACCATCGACCTACACTACCTCTATCACCCTCGGCGTGAAGCGCCCGGGCGAGCTTATCGCCAAGCAGCGGGTCGATATACAGAACGGGGTGATCTCAGGCACCAACAGGCTTGACGTACAGTTCCCCGTGGAGCGGGGCGATATCCTCTACTTCGAGGCCGACGCCGCCGCCCCCGACGCTTTCAACATGGTGTCGCTCTCGCCGCTCAACCTCACCATCCAGACCATCACCAACACCGTCTCCTACCCGAACGTGCCCTACGACCTGCACGCCGGGATGCCTGCCGCCGAGGCGTTCGGGGGCGGGTTCCGAGGGTGGTGGTACGGCCAGTACAACGGGCGCAACGCCGCCGCGCCAATAGACGAGACGGAGCTGCGCCTGCCGGTCGACGCGCAGGACGAAGCCACCGACTACTTCGTGCAGATGATACCCTTCGTCGACCAGGGCCACTGGCGAATTCAGGACGAGGACTGCTGGATCAGCGCCACCGACATGAGCGCCTCCCGCTTCGGCCTGAAGAACCTCGACCTGATACCCGGCTCGCACAACCCGGTAGCGGGCGCACGCGGCGTGATCCGCGTCGGAGGGGCCGAAAACGAGGGCGGGTCGTTCCAGGTCGGCTTCGCCGGGGGGAGCGGGGCCTCGGGCGCCAACTGGTCCCAGCTTGACTTCCTCGACTTCAACGGCGACAACTACCCCGACGTGGTGGGCGGCGGCAAGCTGCAGCCCACCCTGCCCAACGGCGCCCTCCTTCCCGCCCCCGCCCCCATCGCCGGGTGCGCCGGTGACTGCTCGAAGGTGCGCACCGGCAAGACCGAGAGCGTCTCGGTCAACGTCGGCAGCGCCGTCTCCCGGCAGGTGTCCGACTCGGAGGGCGACCTGGAGGCCATCACCACCGACGACCCCTCCTACTCCATCTCCCTGGGCGTGCTCGGCTCGACCGGCAACTTCCGCGCCCAGGCCGACCTCATCGACATCAACGGCGACGGCCTGCCGGACCTGGTTCGCCAGGGCAACCCCGCGCAGAACCAGAACGGCCTCCAGGTCCAGCTCAACCTGGGGTACCGCTTCGGCGCGGTCGAAGAGTGGGCCGCACCCGCCACCGAGTGCACCGCCCTCCTCCCGGCCCCCCTCCCACCCGTCGCCGCGGCGCCGCGCTCGCAGGTGCGCTGCCAGAAGAGCATCAGCCTGGGCGCGAGCTTCGGCCTGGGCGGCGGCGGCAAGACCCCCGACTTCGGCTTCTCCCTCGGCGCGGGTGCTTCGGGCAACCTCTCCATGTCCAACACCCAGCAGGAGCTCCTGGACGTGAACGGCGACGGCCTGGCCGACATCGTATCGAAGCAGCTGGCCCTCAACCCCATCGACCCGCAAAACCTCGCCGGCACCCTCGGCTCCAGCGCGCCGCTCGTCGTCAGGTTCAACACCGGCACCGGCTTTACCGCGCCCGTCACCTACGCCGGGGCCCTCAACCACGCCCTGCGCGCCAACGTCACCCACACGCTCAACGTCGGGGCCAACGCCGGCATATCGATCCCGCTGCCGTTCTGCGCCTTCCTTTGCTCCCTCGACCTCGGCGGCTCCTACAACCACGGCCGCATGCTGGGCGGGTTCAGCGCCACCCTCACCGACCTCGACGGCGACCGCTACGCCGACCACGTGTACAGCGACACCGGCGGCAACGTCACCGTCAGCCTGAACAAGCACGGGCGCACCAACATGCTCAAGACGGTGCGCAGGCCCCTGGGCGGCAGGATAGACCTGGAGTACGAGCGCGCGGGCAACACCACCGACGACCCGGGCAGCCACTGGGTGCTCTCCAGAGTGGCGACCTACGACGGGCACCCGGGCGACGGCGACGTGGTGCTCCCGCCGCCCCCCGGCTCGCAGTCGCCCATCACCGTTACGCAGGTGACCACCATCGGGTACGAGGGCGGCAAGTTCGACCGCGCCGAGCGGGAGTTCTACGGCTTCCGCACGGTGACGATCCGCCAACACGACCCCGCCAACGCCGGCGCGCACTACCGCTCGGTCGTGCGCACCTACAAGAACGACACCTACTACGGGCACGGCCTGCTCGAGAGCGAGGTTACCAGGGACGCGGCCGGCCGCAAGTTCACCGAGACCATCAACACCTTCGAGACCGTCACGGTGGCCGCCGGCAGGGGCGGAGCGCTTGAGGACTTCACGGCGGTGCGCTTCCCGCGCCTGACCCGTACCGAGCAGCGCTTCTTCGAGGGCCAGGCCGCGGCGGGCAAGACCACCGCCACGACCTACGGCTACGACCAGCTCGGCAACGTCACGCGGTACGTCGAGACCGGGGACACCGGCGCCGAGGACGACGTGACGGCGGCGATCACCTACCACTCTTGCCCGGCCAACTACGTGGTGGGCAAGGCGAAGGAGATCGTGGTCAGCGCGAACGGGGCGGAGATGCGCCACCGCGACTCCACGATAAGCTGCGCGACGGGCAACATCACCCGGGTGCTCCAGTACCTGGACGACGACACCTTCGCCCAGTACGACCTGGAGTTCTACCCCAACGGCAACCTGCAGACGGTCACCGGGCCGGCCAACGCGGACGGCCAGCGGTACGAGATCGGCTACACGTACGACACGGTGGTGAACACCCACATCACCGGCATCACCGACAGCTTCGGCTACTCGTCGGCCGCCACCTACAACATCAAGTTCGGGCAGGTGGAGACGAAGACCGACGTCAACAACAACCGCACAAGCTTCACCTACGACCAGTACGGGCGGGTTGAGACGGTCAAGGGGCCGTACGAGCAGGCCGGGTCGCTGTCCACGATCGCCTTCGAGTATCACCCGGAGGGCGCGACGCCGTGGGCGCTGACCAGGCACCTGGACAGCTTCCGCGACCCGTCGGGCGTCGACACGATCAATACGGTGCTGTTCACCGACGGCTTCAGCAGGGTGATACAGACCAAGAAGGACGGCACCTTGTTCGCCGGCCGCACGAGCGCGGCGCAGAACGTCATGCTCGTGTCGGGCAAGGTCAAGTTCGACTTCGTCGGGCGCGCGGTCGAGCAGTATTACCCGGTGACCGAGCCGCTGAACGCCGCCACGCTGGGGGTGTTCAACGGCGCGCAGGACACGATCACGCCCACGCTTACGACGTATGACGTGCTGGACCGCGTAACGACGACCACGCTCCCCGACGGCACCGCCGGCACGATGACCTACGGCTTTGGGGAGGACCGCGGCGGGACCAACCAGTTCCTGGCCACGGTGGAGGACGCCAACCACAACCGGTCGAACACGTACAAGGACGTGCGCGGGCTGGTCACCGCCGTGCAGGAGTTCCACACGCCGGAGGGAGGCTCCAGGCAGTCCATCTGGACGAGCTATGCCTACAACCCCCTGAAGGAGCTGGTCGAGGTCAGGGACGACGAGGACAACGTTACAAGCGTGACCTACGACAACCTGGGCCGCAGGACGAGCATCGACAACCCCGACACGGGTAGGACCGACATGGCATACGACCTGGCGTCCAACCTGGTCGCGAAGATAACCGCCAACCTGCGCGCCGAGAGCAAGCAGATCGTGTACGACTACGACTTCACGCGCCTGTCGAGCATCACCTACCCGAACTTCCCGGGCAACAACGTGACCTACACCTACGGCGCGGCAGGCGCACCGGAGAACCGGGCCGGCCGCATCACCTCCGTGAGCGACGAGTCGGGCACCGAGGAGCGCTTCTACGGCAAGCTGGGCGAGATCACCCGCGAGGTGAAGACGGTGCGCACCGACACGGGGCCGGGCCAGTACACGTACACCACGTCCTACACGTACGACACGTGGGGCCGCATGCAGAACATGACCTACCCCGACGGCGAAGTGCTTACCTACAGGTACGACGCCGGCGGGCAGCCCAGGCAGGCCACGGGCCAGAAGGGCACGCGCTCTTACAGCTACGTGGACCGCATGGAGTACGACAAGTTCGAGCAGCTGGCCTTCTTGAAGGACAGCAACGGTATAGAGTCGCTCTACACCTACCGTCCGGACAACCGCAGGCTGGCTAATCTGGAGGCGGGCCAGGGAGACGGCAACGCGTTCCAGGACCTCAGTTACGTGTACGACGCGGTAGGCAACGTGCTCAGCCTGTCAAACGACGTGCCGGTAGCGCCTCCCTCGCAGTTCGGCGGCCCGACCACGCAGACGTTCACATACGACGACCTGTACCGGCTGACCGACGCGACGGGTACCTACCAGTTCATGACCGACAAGACCCGCGAGTACGAGCTGAGCATGCAGTACGACACGCTGAACAACATCGTGTCCAAGGTGCAGGCGGACAACGTGGTGCACGTGTCCACGGGCCAGTCGAATCCCCAGCGCAAGACCACCTACAACTTCGCCTACGCCTACAACGGCACGCAGCCGCACGCGCCCACTCAGATCACCGGTCGAAACTTCACGTATGACGCGAACGGCAACCAGACCGGCTGGACGGACGACCAGAACGGGCAGAGCCGCGACATCGTGTGGGACGAGGAGAACCGCATCCAGAGCATCGCCGACAACGGCCACCAGCTGACCTACAAGTACAACCACGGCGGCACGCGCGTGATCAAGCGCGGACCACAGGGCGAGACCGTGTACGTCAACCCGTACTTCGTCGTCCGCAACGGACAGATCGGTACGAAGCACGTGTACATGGGCAAGACCCGGGTGGTCTCGAAGCTGATGAAGCGCGACATGCAGACCGAAGAAGGCGACCGCTACTTCTTCCACCCGGACCACCTGGGGTCGAGCAACTACGTCACCGACGCCACCGGGCACCTGTACGAGCACCTTGAGTACTTCCCGTTCGGGGAGACCTGGGTGGAGGAAGCCTCGAACACTCAGCGCACTCCGTACCTGTACACGTCGAAGGAGATGGACGAGGAGACCGGCCTGTACGACTTCGGCGCGAGGTACTACGACCCGAGGACGAGCGTGTGGGCTTCTCCCGACCCTGCACTGCCCGCGTACCTGAGCGGCGAACCGAATGGGGGCGCTTTCAACCCCATCAACCTGTCGCTGTACACATACGGGGCGGCGAACCCGCTCAAGTACAAGGACCCGAACGGCCTGTCCAACGACGCGATTAAGCAGACGGTCGCCGACGTGGCAAAGCAATTCGCAACGACGGGCAAGGTGTCAGTAAGCGCCGCCATGAAGAAGGGAGGCGACTCAGTTGACGGTAAGTACGGGTATGCGGGATACAGCTACACAGTAATGGGGGGCCAGGCACAGCTCAATCGGAAAGGCCTGAGCGCGAGTGGGAGCGTCGCTTCCCTCAGTGGCGAAGGTGTGCTTGGCAACAAGTGGCTCGGCGCCTACGCGAAGGGCAACGTCGCTGTCGACAAGGTTGAAGTGAAGGCCGGCGTGACCGATGGAAACGTCGGCGCCAAGGCAGGTGCCTCGGTCGCAGAGGGTTCGCTTGCAGTGGGAGTGCAGGTCCTCGGCTTCAGAATCGGTCCCACCGGCTCAGCCCGCCTCGGTGGAACGGCCGGCGCCCAGATCGGCAAGGACGGTGTCAAGCTGGACGGCGGACCATTGAGTGGAGGCGCTGACTGGGGTATGGCCCTAGGTCCCGGAGAGCATCCGCTCGTTGAGCTGTGGAACATGTTCAAGGACGTAATTGCACCCGGAATAGTCGAACAACAGAAAAGCGTTATGGCCGAAGGCTTCACGGGTGTTCCGAGTAGTCCTACCAACAGAATGCTCCGCGGCTTGTTCGGGGGCAATTAAGGACCACTAGAGATGACGGAGCGGGCACTTGCCCGCCCCGCCCAACCCCTGGCTCTCCGGGAAGAGCTCGCCACCGGGCGGGGCTTCCCGGGGAGCCGGGATCACCCGAAACCAAGAGTCAACTGCGGTGGGCATTCGATCACCGCAGTGAGCAAGCCGCACATGGGAGGTAGACGCAGTATGGATAGTAGATAACCGAATGTCGTATGCAGAAGGCTCGGATGCAGTGGCGTCCGAGCCTTTTTCGTGCCTGACTTGCATGACCGGTCATTGAGCCAGGCGCACACCCCCACGGCCGGTGAATTGGCCGGCGGGCGCCTGGTCGTCAGGGGCGCCGTTCATCCCAGCCGGGGGTTCCCTTGACCGAGCCGCAGCCCGGGAAGAAGGTGCTCGCCACGATCTTGGACGACTGCCCGCGGGTCACGCTGTTGCCGGGCCTGAAGTACGGGCGGTTCGCGCCGTCGCACGGCTCGCCGGGGCCGCCGCACGGGTAGCCCGAGATCGCGCCGGGCCGGTTGGCGAGCAGCCGCTCGGCGTACAGCCAGAAGGCGTGGCCGGGCGGCACGTCGGCGAAGGTCTGCTGCGCGGGGGGGATGCTGTTGGCGAAGCCCGCGGAGTTCGACACAACCTTGGCAAGCTGCCCTCGCGTGGCGCCGGAGTTCGGCCGGAAGTAGGGCAGGCGAGCGGGCGGGTCGCAAGGCTCGCCGGGGCCACCGCACGGGTAGCCGCCGATGTACCCGCGGGAGGCGAGGCGCTGCACCCAGTCGAAGAAGGGGGAGCCGGGGGGCACGTCCTGGAACATCTGCGCGCCGGGCGGCTCGTTGAACCCTGCCGCGTTCGACACGATCTTGGAAAGCTGGCCGCGCGTCACCAGGTTGCCGGGGCGGAAGGTGCAGTCGGTGTAGCCCGAGACGATGCCGCGGCTCGCCAGGCAGGTGACGTACGGGTAGAAGGTGCTGTTCGAGGGCACGTCGGTGAACTGGCCGGCCGGGCACGCGGTGGGAGTCGGCGGGGGCACGACCACGTTCACGAGGTGGTTTCGGTAGACCTGGCCGTAAGCGGTCGGCGTGCCGTTGTAGTCCACGATCAGCGAGAGGGTGGAACAGGCGGTGCCCCAGGTATCCCAGGTCCAGGCGAGGTAGCCGGCGTTCCGGGCGTCGAGCCAGTTCATCAGGGTGGTCAGCATAGCAGAGCCGCAGTCGTTCTGGCCGATCTCGCCGGCGACGAGGGGCACGGCGGCGGCGACTGGCGCGGCGGTAGCGTCGTAGCAGGGGGTGGCGCTGCAGATGTTGAAGTTGTACACGTGCCACGCGGCCATCAGGTTGCCGGTGGGGTCGTGGGGTTTGTACTGCAGCCAGCGCGAGAGGGCGTTGGAGTACTGCACGCCGCCCAGCATGATCACGTTCTGCGCGCCCGTGGCCCGCACCGCATTGACAAGCTCCTGCATACCCGCAGCCTGGTAGTTGAGGCCGCTGCCCGGGCAGGCACCTGCGTTGGACGCGGTGGTGCCGTTCTTCCAGCAGTCCCACGCGGCGGCGGTGTCGCTGTTGTTGTCGGGGTACGGCTCGTTGTGCAGGTCGAAGATGACGCCGGTGTTGTTCTTGAACGTGTTGGCGACCTGCTGCCAGAAGGTGATTGAGTGGTCGCGGTTGAGCATCGGCTGCTGGCCGGTAGCCTGGGTGTTGCCCGCGCCCGACCAGTGCAGCTCGAGGATGGGCACCAGCCCGGCGGCCTGCACGGTGGCCACGTAGTTTGCGATGGCGTTGTGGTAGGCCGGGCCCGAGTAGGCCGGGGGCGCGCCGTTGATGGCGAGCCAGCAGTGCTCGTTGAGAGGGATGCGCACGGCATTGGCCCGCCAGGAGGCGATTGCCTGCACGGAAGCGAGGTCGCTCGGCCCATCGAAGAAGCCCCAACCCTGGATGCAGGCGTACTCCGTT
>DASTEB010000493.1:0-3112 GCA_035710025.1 Chloroflexia bacterium | reverse complement strand
CCCGCCCGGCCCCTCGGTGGCATCAGGCTCGTTCCACAGTTCGTAGACGTGGATGTCGTAGGGAGGCTGCTTGTAGCGGGCGGCGAACGCGCCGAGGAATTGCCCGATCTCCGGGTACAGCCCCTCGTTGATGGGGCCGTTGCCGCTCGGGCAGGCCCAGGCCGGGCACGACAGGATGGTGGCGAGGATTTGCACGCCGTTGTCCCTCGCCATGCCGAAGAGGTAGTCGTACCAGGACCAGTCGAAGTTGTCGGGGGTGGTGTTGCTCGGCTCGATCTGCGACCACGCCACGTGCAGCCGCGCGTACCCGCCGCCCGTGGCCTCGGCGATGCCCGCGAAGATGCCGGGGTTGCTGTCGTACGTCTCGGCCCCGATGCGCGGCAGCACCGCCAGGGGGTCGACCGCCGGGCTATCTGCTGTCTTATCCGCCTGCCCCGCCGCCGGGCCGATCCCGGCCGCCAACACAACCAGCGCAGCAACCACTCTCATGCACGATACCAGCATGAACAAAACCCTTTCTAGTCTGATGCGTGATGCGTGAGTTCTACCCGGTTCGGGTAGTGCGGACTAAGCCGGGGTGCTGAAGAGAGGTCACGCATCACGCATCACGCATCACGCATCACGCATCACGCATCCCTTATCTCGCCCCGAAATCTTCGCCAAGTATACCCCATAGACCGGCCGCGCTGTTTGCAATACAATGGCTGTGGAAATCGCAGCGCAGTCCGGCGCTGCGCTCCATCTTCGCTCATGCCTGACTCTTGCAACCGAGGACGCCAATGCTGCCCAGAACCAAGATAGTGGCTACGCTCGGCCCCGCTTGCTGGGACGAGCCTGTCCTGCGCCGGATACTGGCCGACGGCGTGTCGGTGGTGCGGGTCAACTTCTCACACGCCGACCACGCCACCACCGCCGAGAAGATCGCGCTGGTGCGCCGCCTCTCGACTGAACTCGGCCTCAACGTGGCGGTGCTGGCCGACCTGCAAGGCCCGCGCATCCGCGTCGGCGCGCTGCCGCCCGCTGGCGTGGCCCTTACAGCAGGCACGTCCGTTACCCTGAGCAGCGCGGGCGAGCCCGGGGCCATCCCGGTGGACTACAAGGGATTGGCCCGCGACGTCGAGCCGGGCGACCTCATCCTGCTGGACGACGGGCTGATGTGCCTGCGCGCCGAACGGGTGCAGCCCGAGGAAGGGCGAATCGCCGCGGAGGTGGTAACGGGCGGCACGCTCACCTCGCACAAGGGCATCAACGTGCCCGCCCGCGCTCTCAGCGTGCCCACCGTGACCGAGAAGGACCGCGCCGACCTCGCTTTCGCGCTGGACCACGGGGCCGATATCGTGGCGCTGTCGTTCGTGCGCACGGGTGAGGATATCGCCGGGGCGCGCCGCCTGGTGACGCGCCACACCAACCGCGAGGTGCCGCTGGTCGCCAAGATCGAGAAAGGCTCGGCGGTGGAGAACTTCGACGATATCCTGGCGGAGGCCGACGGCATCATGGTGGCGCGGGGGGACATGGGGGTAGAGTTGCCCACCGAGATGCTGCCCGGCATACAGAAGCGGCTCATCACCGAGTGCAACCGCGCGGGCAAGCCGGTGATCACGGCCACGCAGATGCTCGACTCGATGATCCGCAACCCACGCCCGACCCGAGCCGAGGCCACCGACGTGGCGAACGCCGTGCTCGACGGCACCGACGCGGTGATGCTGTCGGGCGAGACTGCGGCGGGCGCGTACCCGGTCGCCGCGGTGCAGACGATGGCGCGCATAGCCCTGGAGGCCGAGAAGCTGTTCGACTACAACGGCTGGTCCGACCGCCTGGCCGACCCGCTCGACCTCGCCGAGCGGCACCACACGCCCCTGCCGCACGACATCGCCGAGGTGATCTGCTACTCGGCCGACCAGATCGGCGACCGCCTGGGCGCCTCGGCCATCATCGCGCTGACCCACTCGGGCAGCACAGCCCGCCTGGTCGCCAAGTACAGGCCCATGAGCACGCTGATAGCGGTGACCGACAACCCGGCCGCGCAGCGCGCCCTCGCCATGACCTGGGGCGCGCAGGCCCTGCTGGTAGAACAATTTACCGAGACGCTGGAGACATTCACCGAGGCCGACCGCCTCGCCACCGAGCGCGGCCTGATCAAGCCGGGCGACGTGCTGGTGTTCACGGGCGGCCTGCCCCTGCCAGCCCCAGGCCGCACCACCCTGCTCAAGGTGCAGATAGCGGGCGAGCCTCCCGTCGCCTGACAGGAGGCCCGCTGCTCGTTCGATCCTTACGCGTTCAGCCTCACGGCGGGGAGCACTCCGGGAAGAACGTGTTGCTCACGACCTTGCTCGTCTGCCCGCGCGTGACCGGGTTGTTCGGCCGCAAGTATGGGCGGTTTTCGCTGTCGCACGGCTCCCCCGGTCCGCCGCACGGGTAACCCTGGATGGCAGTTGGACGGTTGAGCACGAGGCGCTCGACATATATCCAGAAGGTGTGTCCGGGCTCTACGTCCGCGAAGGTATATTGCGTCTCCGGGATGACGTCCGAGAAGCCCACAGACTCCTCCACGATCTTGATCAATTGACCGCGTGTAGCCCCCGCATTGGGCCGGAAATACGGCCTGTTCTCGGGCGGCACGCACGGCTCCCCGGCACCGCTGCACGGATATCCGACAATGATCCCTCGAGTTGATATCCGCTCGACGTACTCCCAGAATGTCGTGCCGTGGGGCACGTCCTCGAAGGATTGCTGAGTGGGTGGCACTACTTCGGCGAACCCTGCCGACAGCGACACGATCTTGGAGACCTGCCCCCGCGTCACGTGGTTGTCGGGCCGGAACGTGCCGTCCGCGTAGCCTTGCACGATGCCCCGGCAGGCGAGGCAGCGCACGAATGGGTAGAAGGTGTGCCCTTCCGGCACGTCGGTGAACTCGACCGTGCAGGCCGCGGGTGTAGCCGTAGGAGTGAAGGTCGGTGCCGGGGTACGAGTGGCGCTCGGCGCCCCTGCCGTCGCAGTGGACGTGGCACTCGGCGTCCCTGACGTAGCGGTTGGTGTCGAGGTCGCGTTGCTCGTTGGCGTGCTTGTGGGCGTGGGCACCGGCGTCCCTCCGCACGTAGGCTGCCACGAGATA